>NZ_LZZL01000013.1:0-86711 GCF_002006495.1 Clostridium sp. BL-8 | reverse complement strand
CAGGTATTGATATTGAGATTTTTTTATTAGAAAAAGGTGTAAACTTAATTAAGTAGTATACGATAATAAAATAACAAGCAAAAATATGGAGGATTAAAGTATGAGTATAAATGGAATTAATCGCTTAACATATATAAATGCGTATAATTCAAACCGTAGTGAACGTGCGGGAAAGACAGGTACCGTTAAGAGCTCGGATACAATAGAAATATCATCAATAGGAAAAAATCTTAATGAATATTCTATAAATTCAGATAAAAATAGTGCAGAAAAAATAGCTGAAATAAAAAGTAAAATTGAAAGCGGAACATATAATGTTGATGCAAAATTAACTGCAAAAAGTATGATAAATATCATGAAGGAGGATAAGTCATAACATGATAGATGAACTTATTAAGTTAATGATAGATCAAGAAAAAGATTTGCAGACACTTTTTGAACTGTTAAAAGTACAATGTGATATGGCAGTAAAAAAGGATTTATTTGGTCTAGAAGGATTAGTTGATAAGCTTATTGGAGTTAGCAAAGAAATTGCAAAAGAAGAGCTGCAAAGAAGACAGCTATTAGGTGAAATGAAACTTTCAGAAGTGGTAGCAAATTCTGATAACGTTGAATTGAAAAAGGCCTATAAAAAAATTGGAATCACATTAAAAACAGTAATGTCGCAAAAGGAAACAAATGAAATGATATTAAAGCAGCAGCTTTTATTCACAAATAAAATGCTGGCTGTGATTAATCCAGATAGAAGGATAAAAACATATACTTCATTTGGAAACTTATCAAGATAGCACGGTTGTTCTTTATGAAATATTAAGCAAAGTGAAATTTCAAATTAGAAATAATAAGTTAATAATAGAAAGGTGGATATTAATAAATGGGAGGATTGTTTGATACCTTTTCAATTGGAAAAAGAGGATTATCGGCGCAACAAACTAACATAGATGTAACATCACATAATATATCAAATTCGGAGACAGTTGGGTACACTAGGCAAAGAGCAAATGCAACAACTACGACTCCTTCGGGAGGAAATTCGAAATTTGACAGCATTTCAGTAGGACAGATAGGAACAGGTGTAGAAATAACATCAATACAAAGAATTAGAGATACATTTATTGATAAGCAAGTTAGAGATACACAAACAGAAAGTTCGTACTATGATATACAGGATTCATATTTGTCTGCTGTTTCAAAGGAGCTTGATGAAACTAGTTCTGATGAAGGTTTAAAAAAGGATTTAAGTGATTTTTACAATGATCTTCAAGAGTTATCTACTGCAACAGGTAATACTGACAGTAATAAAACTGTAGCAATTTCAGCAGCAGAGACCTTGGCAAATGACATAAGTACTAGATATAAAGAATTGGATACAGAAGAAAGCAATCTTCAGCAGCAATTGCAAACAAATGTAACATCAATTAATGGCTTATTGGATGAAATTAATGATTATAACAAGCAAATAGAAAAGATAACTGCACAGGGATTGACTGCAAATGACTTAATGGATAGAAGAGATAATGATATAGATACACTAAGTAAGCAATTTGGAATAACAGTAAAGGAAGGAGATAATGATGGTTTAGATATTACATCATCAGATGACCCTTCAATTAAATTAGTAGATTCAGCAGATACTACAGGTACTAGTTCTGCAAGATTTTCTTATGTTGATAGCGTTACTGATCCAACAGATGATGGAAGTGGAAATGGTACCTATTCATTAACAATAACTTATGATAAACTTGGAGATTCAGGCAATAAGGACACAATTACATTAACAGGGTTAAGTGATGCAGATGCAGAAAAATTAAAAAGTAGTTTTGAAACAAATAGAATATTAACTGCTGATAAAGATGGTGTTGTTAGCATTGGCTCAGTAACAGGTGGCGATGTAACTGCGAACCTAACAGATGGAGCAACAACAACGTCAATAACGACAGATTTAGCAACAATAGAAAAATCTATATTTACACCAAGCAAGGGAGATGTTGGTGGAAATATAGAAACGCAAAATAAAATAGAGGGTTACAAAAGTGAATTAGATGCATTTGCAATAACATTTGCATATACAGTAAATGCAATTCAAACAGGAAGCACAGATGGAACTGCAAATTCAAGTCTTCCAAATAATGTACCAATATTTATAAACAGTGATAAATCAACATCATCGTCAGTTACGGATGATGGCATTAGTGCTAAAAATATAGCAATAAATTCGAATTTAAATGCGTCAAATCTAAATTGTAATACATCAAATAGTAGTGGTAATGATGGAGCAAGGGCTTTAGCGATGGCTAATATTGCAAGCTTAAAAATAGATTATAGCAGTGTTAATACTACAAATTCTTCAACAAGGGCTGACTTTTTTTCTTCTGCATCTGGCACTGGTTTAGCTTGGGCAGATGATAAGGACTGTGCATTAAAATCAAGTGCATCAAATGGAACAACCTTAAGTAATTATTACTCAAATCTTGTTAGTGGTATAGATAGTGACGCTAATGAAGCGAGTAGCTCTTCTACTAATTGGGAAAGCAATTTAAATATCTATGAAGATAACAGAACATCTGTTTCTGGAGTTTCACTAGATGAAGAAATGTCAAATTTGATAGAATTTCAACATGCATATCAGGCAAGTGCAAAAATAATATCTACAGTAAGTGATTTATTGGATACAGTAATAGGTTTAGTAAAATAGTATTGAGTAACTCAAGTACATTTAGTATATAAAAATATATAAAATAGTAATAATTTTTTATGAAATTATAAAGAGGTGAGATTCAAAATGTATAGAATTACAAATTCGATGTTAAATACTAACTATCTTAGAAATTTGCAGACGAATTATGGAAACATGAGCGTGCTTCAAAATCAATTATCTTCAGGGAAAAACATAGACTGCGGTGCAGAGGACCCAATTGGTGCTTCAAAAATCATGAGCATGAATGATGGTATTTCTGCTAATACTCAGTATAGTTCCAATATAAAAAGTATAAATCATTTGCTTGATACAACTGATACGGCTTTAAGTGAAACTAATAATGTATTATCAAGAATTAGAGATCTTTTGGTTAAGGCTGGTAATGGGACATATACAGAAGATGAAATATCATCAATTAAGGATGAAGTAGTGGCATGCGTTAAGGAATTAGGTGATCAATTAAATACTTCATATGCTGGAAACTATATATTCGGTGGAAGTAAAACTGATTCCAAGTCTATTACAGTAGATAGCAATGGTAATATGAGTTATATAGATAGTAATGGAACAACAATAAATGTATATCTTGATGCAGGTGGGAATGTTGTTAATGATGCTATTTCGAATAATACAAACTATAACTCAGCAACCCCAATATATTTAGATTCAAATGGGAAAGTCACAACAGATTCAACAACAAATGGAGTAGATAATACACTAATAGTACAAGGGAGTTCTTTATATGTAGATAAGACAACAGGAGTTGTTTCTACATCACCGGGGGCAAACACTAATCCTCTTCTGTTGAGAGATGAGTTGTATCAAGACCAAAATGGAAATATTACAGCAGCAAAAACTACAGAAAATAAATTGATAACTTCAGATGATGAATTACTATATTTGACTTCTGATGGTAAGGTAACAACAAATGCAACAACAAGTGGAATATCTAATACATTAATACCTACAGGAACAACTTTATATGAAGATTCAACTGGCAGAGTTACAACTACAAATGCTGTAGGAAATAAACAGATAGATACTGCAACACCGATATATACAGATGAATTGGGAAATGTGACAACATCATCGGTTACAGTTAATACTCAAATATCGCAAGCTGCATCAGTAACAACTATTCAAGTTTCACAATATACACCAGGAAGTGGATATACGCAAACTACAATAAACGGTTCTGGTGATGTATATATGGATTCTAGAGGAGATTTAACGAATTCAGGTACTACAGATTTAAGTCAAAGACAGTCTACTTTGGAAGATTTGTGGAATAATGCATATATAGATCCCGCAACTCAAAATGTAGTGAATTCAACACCGACTTCTTCAACTAATAAGGAAATACATTTATATAAGGATTCAAATGGAAATGTAACTACTTCACCAGGAGGATATCCAGCAAACGAAGAAGTACTTTCAGGTACAACTTTATATAGAGATGCAAACGGAAATGTAACTACAATGGCAAAAGATTCTAGTGGCAATGCTAATAATTCTTTACAACCAACTGATACAGTATATGTAGATTTAAATGGAAATGTAACAACAAATCAAATAGTTAATAATAAAGCGGTATCAGTAAGGGATGATTTAAGCATAGACACAACAGCTACAAATGCTCAAGCAAAAGCTGTAATTGGAAACGTAACGCCACCAAATACGGTAATTCCATCAGATCAAATTACTTTATATACTGATAGTAACGGATATATTACTAATAATGGAACAGGAAATACTAAAATATTGTTGACTGATTCTTTATATATAGATAACTATGAAAATATTACTGTATCTGAGACCAGAGAAAATACGTTGATAGATTCAGATGATAAATTGTACCAGGATGCAAATGGAAATGTATCAAATTCGGCAACAAATACATTAGTAGATTCAAAAAATACTCTATATAAAGATGCATTTGGAAGAGTGACAACTTTAAAAGGACAAGCACCACCAAATGAACCAATAGATTTGAAAACTACTCAGCTATATACAGATTCAAAAGGAAATATAACTACTGAAGCTACAGATGGTAGTGTGGCAAACACAGCAATAGATAGTAGTAAAACTGTTTTATATAAAGACGTAAACGGAGATTTAACAACAGTACAGGCTAATACCTTAATAACATCAGATGTTCAGCTATATGATGATGGAAATGGAAACATAACGACTCAACCTATTGGGATAACAAGGTCAACAACACAGTTATATGTAGATACAAATGGAAATGTAACTAATGTACCTATAGGAAGCCCGGCAACAAACGCACTACCATCAGGGCAAGATTTATATGTAGATGCAAATGGTAATGTAGTAAAGAACTCAACTACAGCTGGAGTTCAAAACACACCAATACCATCAACAACAACATTATATATTGACGGAAGTGGGCAAGTAAAAACTAACCTTCTAAAAACGGGAGAATCTTTATACGCAGATAGCAACGGAAAAATAATAACATCGAGAACTACAACTAATACAGAGCTTACAGCAGATGATGATGTTTATGTAGATGCAGCAGGAGATCTGACTTTATCATCAACTACTGCTAATAGTCAGATAACTGTGTCTGATATAAGAAATTTACAAAATGAATTGAAAGATCCAAGCACAACTCCGCAAAGAAAGACTGAGATTAATCAAATCTTAAATAATGGAGAGGTTTCTCAATTAGCACAAGTTGATTCAGATTTATATGCAGATATTTCAGACGGGGTTTCAGTTAATTATAATGTATCAGCTTCTGATTTATTAGAATTTAAAGATAGCAGTGGTAATAATGTTAATGCTATGTCTATCCTTTCAACTATCATACAAGACTTAGGAACAGCATCTGATAAGACTGCAACTGCTTCAGATAAAAGTGCGGCTATAGCTAATCTTAATGGAGCTGATCTAACTCAATTTGATGAAGTAATAGATAATTTTACAACTTATCGTTCAAAAGTTGGAACAATGCAAAATAGAATGGATACTGCAGCAAATGTTAATGATGATCAAAACTATAATATGACAGCATCATTATCAGATATACAAGACATTGATATTGCAGAAAAAGAAGTGTATTATTCATCTGCCCAAACAGTGTATAAAGCAAGCCTTCAAGTGAGTTCTCAAGTTTTAAAAATGACATTATTGGATTATCTATAAACCGCCTATGGAAGGAGAAAAGTAAATGATATTTAATTCAAAAATTCATGGTGAAATTAAATATGAAGAAAAAGATATAATTACTTTTAAAAAAGGAATTTTAGGATTTGGGGATTTAAAAAAGTTTTTTCTTGTGGATTTAGAGGGATTAGAACCTTTCAAGTTACTTCATTCTATAGAAGATGAAAATATTGGAATTATAGTGATTTCACCTTTTGATTTTTTTAAAGAATATGAGATAAAATTAAATGAAGATACTGTTAAGAATTTAAATATTAAATCGCCAGAAGAAGTGAAATTAATAAATACAGTAACATTGAATTCAGATCCTGAGAAAATTACTACTAACTTACAAGGGCCAATTATTATTAATATTTCGAATAATTTAGGGGAACAAATAATAGTAGATAATTCTAAATATAAAGTCAAACAACCTTTAGTAAGGGAGTGATGATATGCTGATTATCACAAGAAAAAAAGGTGAATCATTTATGATTGGCGATGATATAGAAATTGTCATCAACAAGATAGAGGATGGTTCTGTAAAGATAGGAATAAATGCCCCTAAAGATGTATCTATATTAAGAAAGGAACTTTATGAGGAAGTTGAAAAAGAAAATAAAGCAGCAGTTAATGTGGATATAAATTTATTGAGAAATATGAAGAAAAAATAGACTAAGTAGAAATTGTTATTGATCAAGGAGGAAGCGTAAACATGGATGTTAAAGCGGTTTTAAGTGATTTTAGTTCTGTAAATCAATATGATAATTCTGGTAAGACTTTGGAAGAGGGGACTTCGAATTCTGAAAAATTACCAGATTCCAAAGAAACTACGGAACAAAATATTGATGGTAAAAATACAAATGAAACTATTAATAATAAAGATAAAGAGGCTATTGAAAAATTAAATAAACTTTTAGAAAAGGATAAAACCCATGCAGAATATTCGGTGTATAAAAAATTAGGAAGAACAGTTATAAAAATAGTTAATGATGAAACTGATGAAGTAGTTATGGAAATTCCAAAAGAAAAATTATTGGATGCTATAGCCGGTTTACTTGAAAATGCGGGCCTTATAGATAAAAGGGCATAAAATAAAGATATATTAAAAAGCATTTTATTTAAGGAAGGTGTGCAGGAGTTGGAATTTATAAAAAATAATATAGATATCATTGCTAGAGATAAAGTTGAAGAACAAATAAAGACCGACAAGATACATTCTGCGAAAGAAATAAGCGTTAATAATAACTTAAAGGATAATACTAAAAAGCAATACGAAAAACCTGAAGAAAATAATAAAAGAAAAAATAAGGTTATAACAGTAGACGGAGTTAAAAATTTGGAAGATGTATTATCTGTGGAAGTGGAAAAAGAAGAACAAATATATGAAGGTAACTCTAAAGGAAGAATATTGGATACCAGAAAGTAGGAGGACAAAAAATGTATTCAAATGGATATAATATTTATAAAAACAATAGTGTAACTTATGCATCAAAGGAACAATTACTTCTGATGCTCGTAGATGGGGCTGTTAAATTTGCTAAAATATCAAGACAAGCTATTGTAGATAAAGATATTAAAAAGGCACACGATTATTTAATAAAAACTCAGGATATATTCATAGAATTAATGGTCACTTTAGATGTATCTAAAGCAGAGTGGTTGTCTAATTTATTTGAAGTATACAGATATATAAAAGACAAATTGGTAGAGATTAATTTAAAGAAAGATTTAGGAATTCTTGATGAAATTATTCCGTTAATTGAATCAGTGAGACAGCTATGGAGTGATTGCTATAAAGAAGCTAAAAAACATTAAAATATATTAAGGAGTGGTAAAAAATGACTACTAGAATAACTGGATTAGTTTCAGGTTTAGATGTAGATGCTTTAGTTGAAGCGGGATCATCATTTTATCAAAACAAATTAGACCAAGCAAAACAGAAGCAACAGAAATTAGAATGGGAACAAACAGCATATAAATCTATAGGATCAGATGTCTCAACTTTTTATAAAAAGTATTTGGATATTACTAGTGATGATTATATAGGAAAAGATAGTAATTGGAACACGAATACATATGCATCATCAGATTCTTCAATAGCTACAGCGTCATCTAACGCTGGTGTAAGTGTCAATAATTATAATATTAGTGTTACGCAATTGGCAGCATCAGCAACTACAACAATTACGAGCATGGATTCATATACAGATGGATTGTTTGTGTCAATTGATGGAGGAACAACAAAAATAGGTCTTACTTCAAGTGAAATATCAAACTGTGGTGGAGATTTATCAAAGATAGCGTCAGCATTAAATTCAAAGCTTAGTGGGTCAGGTGTTTCGGCTACTTATAGTAGTTATTCTAAAGGAATAGTTATAAAGACTGATGCATTAGGAAGTAGTGCTAAGTTGAATACCTACAATATATCAAGTTCAAGCGATACATCTACTGCAGCAACAGTTTCTGTAACGGGGAAAAATCTTCATGCGACAATTACAGATGGTTCAGGTAATGATTATATAGTAGGAGAGTCTACTGATACTAATGTTGATAAAACAGGTTATAATTCAAATTCATTAACAGTTGATGGAGTGAATTTTAATTTTACAAATACTGGAACAACAACATTAACAGGCAGTAGAGATGTAAGTGATCTTGAAGATAATATAGAGTCGTTCATTAATGACTATAATACTTTAATAACTAGTATAAATACGCAGTATTATGCAAGCTATGATAATGATTATCAGCCGTTAACAGATGCACAAAAGAAAGACATGACTGATACTCAAATAAGTAGTTGGAATACGCAAGCTCAAACTGGATTACTTCATGGTGATAAGTATTTGGACACTCTGGCTTCGCAAATGAAAGATGCTATGTCAACATTTATGAAAAGTAGTGGTGTAGATTTAGAATCCTTTGGTATAAAACCTGTTGATGATTATACGACTAAAAATGGAACGTATACAGTAGATTCAGGTAAATTAACAACTGCTCTTCAAGATCAAAGTAATTTTTCGAAAATACAATCTTTATTTTTGGATGGCAGTAAGAGTATTACTTCATATTCAACTACTAATTCAAAAACTGATGGGATAGCAGCAAAACTTAAGGTGATTTTTAATAATAATGTAATGACAACAACTTCAACATTTTCACAATTATGTGGAACTGATGATAATCCAGTAACTGCAACTACTAACGAGTTTTATAAAGAATTACAGGATCAAAATGATTTAATTACGCAATATCAAGATGAATTGTCAGATAAAGAAACAGCTCTGTATAATAAGTATTCACAGTTAGAATCAAGATTAACTGAATTGCAATCTTCATCTAGTGTATTCTCATCATCATCATCATGATAAGTTTAAGACAGCAATTAGAAGAATATGAAAGCACAATTGTAGATTTGATAGAAGGAGTAAAAGAAAATCAAGAATTATCAGATTTACTATTAAGAAAGAAAAATAATCTTTTGAAAGAGATAAAAGAAGCAAAGTATGATGAAGAGGAAATTAGAAGAAATCTAGATGAACTTAATATACCAGCTATAGAAAATGAGCTTGAGCTAACAATAAAAAAAGAAATGGTGAAAATAAAAAAGAAAATAGAAAATATAAGAACAGCTAAGTTGGCAAGAAGAAATTATAAAAGTTTACAGCAAGAAAAATTTGTTTTATTTAGAGGAAAAGCATAATTAATGAAAAAAATATAAAAAAAACTCTAAAGTTATTATAAATGTCAGCGAATATATAAATATAAAGCTTATAAGTTATTAGCTCTTAAGAGTTGATATAAATTAAAAAAGACATGGAAGTCTAAATTTTCAAAATCAGGGAGGAATTTATTATGGTAATCAGACACAATCTAAGCGGAATGAACGCTAACAGAAACTTAAACATTAACAATGACGCTGCTGCAAAGGCAAGTGAAAAATTAAGTTCAGGTTATAGAATTAACAGAGCTGGAGATGATGCTGCAGGTCTTGCAATCTCAGAAAAAATGAGATCTCAAATTAGAGGATTAGATCAAGGCTCAACTAATGCACAAGATGGTATTTCATTAATTCAAACATCAGAAGGTGCATTAAATGAAACTCAATCAATGTTACAAAGACTTAAAACATTAGCAACTCAAGCTGCTAATGACACATTAACTTCAAGTGATAGAGGACAAATTAACACAGAAGTTACACAATTACAATCAGAAATATCAAGATTAGCTACACAAACTAAATTCAATGGCTTACAAGTATTAAATTCAGCATCAGGTGTTTTAAGCTTCCAAGTTGGTGGAGATGCTGGACAAAAAATTACACTTAACTTAACAAGTGCTACTGCAACTACATTAGGAGTAGATTCATCAAACTTCAGTTTATCAACTAGATCTAAAGCTTCTGCAGCATTAGCTACATTAGATACAGCTATAAACTCTGTTTCTACTAAGAGAGCTAATTTAGGAGCAGTTCAAAACAGATTAGAACATACTGTTACAGCTACAGATAATACTTCAGAAAACTTATCAGCAGCTGAATCAAGAATAAGAGACGTTGATATGGCTAAGGAATACTTGAACTATTCTTCACAAAATACATTAGTTCAAGCAGCACAATCAATGTTATCACAAGCTAATTCAAATTCACAAAATGTTCTTCAATTATTAAGAGGATAATTCATTTTTGGAATTTAGAGCTAAAAGATGGGCACTGTTATTATAACGGTGCCCGTTTTTGCGTTAAAAATTAAATTGATTTACCATATAAAGAAAAACGGAAAATATGCGATAAATTAATTAGGAGTGATTAAAATGAATTTGGACATTGAGATATCGAGGGATGGATATAAAGTATTAAAAGTTAATAGAAATGACAAAAAAATATATTTTGGAAGTAAATATAATCAAAAAAGAGAAATAGAAAAATTTTTAAGTTCAATTGAAGAAACTACATCTAAGGACACTTTTATAATATTTGGATTATCCTTTGGCGAGCATATACAGGAATTACTAAAAGCTATTAATGAAAGTAATAAAATATTAATAATAGAATTTAATGAAGAACTTATAGAGTATTGTAAAAATGATGAAGTTATAAGTAAAATTATTGAAAATGAAAGATTAACAATTACTTCTAAGAAAGCTGATGTTAAAAATTTTATTTTGAAAAACATAAATGAATTTAATTCTGAAAGATTGCAAGTAAAAGAATATTGTAATTATGGAAAGATATATAAAAAAGAGTGGAGAGATGCTTTTATCATAATAAGAAATTTGGTAATAAGCAAAAAAATTAATAGAAACACATATAAATACCTTGGAAAAAAATTTTTTGATAATTCTATATCAAATTTAAAATATATTGGAGAGTCAACACCGGTAAATTCTCTGAAGAATGTTTATGAAAATAAACCAGTAATAATAGTTTCAGCAGGTCCGTCGCTAATTAAGAATATAAATGAACTTAAAGGTGTAGATAATGCAGTAATACTAACAGGTGGAAGAAACTTAGGAGCACTTTTGGAAAGAGATATTACTCCAACTTGTTTAGGGGTTATTGATCCGGTGGAAAATACATATAAATTAGTAGAAAACTTTATAGGAAAAATCAATTGTCCTTTACTTTTTAATGAATCATCTAATCCTGATGTTGTAAAAGAACATCAGGCGGAAAAATTTTTTTATAGTGATTGTGATCTTATTGAAAAAGCTTTCAAACAGAAGATAACTAATTTGTTTGCAGGAGGATCAGTAGCTCATACACTAACTAATTTAGCAATATATATGGGATGTAATCCGATTATTTTTATAGGTCAAGACTTAGCATATACTGATGAAAGAAAATATTCAATTGGTTGCGTTGATAAAGATGGAAATCCAAATCCTGATGGAAATGAAGATGAAAATAATATATATGTAAAAGGTATAGATGGTAAGCTGGTACGAACAAGTTTACTTTTTAATGATTTTAGGGTAGCTCTTGAAAATCTAATTGAACATAATAAAAACATTAAATTTATAAATGCTACTGAAGGCGGAGCTAATATAGAAGGAACTGAAAATAGAAGGTTAAGAGATGTTTTAAAAGAACTAAAAGAAGAAAAAATAATTCCTATGAAAAAATTTTTTAATAATGTGAATAAAACTGATGATATTATAAATCAATTGGAATTAACTTTAATACAAATTAAAGATTATGTTGAAATCTGTAAGACAGCTCAAATAACTTTAAAAGATTATGAGATAAGTTATCGTTCAAATAACCAGAGGGAAGTAGATAAAAATATAGAAAAATTAAATGTACTAGACAGAAAAATTATAGAAAAAAATCATGAGATTACTTTATTAACCACAGTATTAATGGAAGTAGTTGTATATATAGAGCATGACGACAAATTTATAGTAAATTATTCTGACAGCAAAATTACAGCTTTTAATAAGGAGTTAAATAGAAGTAATGCATTATATTCAGAAATTAGAAGAATTTTAGAAATCTGCTATGAAGAGATTGAAGAAAAAATAAGTGAAATGAAAGGAGAAAATTAGTAATGATGGAAGATAAAATTCAAATATTAGCAAATGCCAGTGGATATATAGATAATATTAAAATTAGAATACTAGAATTAACAGATAAAATTAATTCTGGGCAAGAAAGTAATGGTATGAATTTGATAGTTGCTGTTGTTGAAGAAGTAGAAAAACTTATAGATGCAATAAATAATTCTACAGATTTACATAAGGGTAATATTTCTATAGAGAATATGGATGAAATATTACGAGAAATGATAGAAGCTTTTGAAAATCAAGATTATGTATTAGTTGGAGACTTATTTCAATATGAATTTTTACCATTACTTGAAAAAATACAAGGTAATATAAGAGAGGTGATTTCAAGTAAATAACATAATATGAAATAGGCTGTTTTTAGACAAACAAAGAATGTTATTTATGTGAAATTAAAAATATAAAAATAGTATATAACAGAATAAGATACAATTAAAATATTTAAATAGATAGGGGTATACATATGAATTATAAAAAACCAAGAGTAATTGCAGAAATAGGATGTAATCATAAGGGAGATATGAGTATTGCAAAAGAGCTTATTCAATGTGCAGCAGTATTTTGTAAAGCTGATGCAGTAAAATTTCAAAAGAGAAACAATAAAGAATTACTAACTGAAGAACAATATAACAAACCTCATCCTAATCCGGAAAATTCATACGGAAGTACATATGGAGAGCATAGAGAATATTTGGAGTTTGATTTAGAACAACATAAGCAATTAAAAAAATGGTGTGAGGAAGCAAAAATTGAATACAGTACATCAGTGTGGGATTTAACTTCTGCTAAAGAAATTGCATCAATAAATCCTAGTTTTATAAAAATACCATCGGCCTGTAACAACCACTATGAAATGTTAGAATGGTTATGTGAAAATTATAATGGAGAGATACAGGTATCGGTAGGAATGACTACTAGAGAAGAAGAAGAAGAATTAATAAGTTTATTTGAACACAAAGGAAGAAATAAAGATCTGGTTTTATATGCGTGTACGTCTGGATATCCTGTAGACTTTGAAGATGTTTGTTTATTAGAAATTACTAGATTAAAAGATATGTATGGAGATAGAGTAAAAGAAATAGGCTTTTCAGGTCATCATAATGGTATTGCAGTAGATGTGGCAGCATATACTTTAGGCGCAACAACAATAGAAAGACATTATACCTTGAACAGAACTTGGAAAGGAACGGATCATGCTGCATCATTAGAACCGGATGGAGTTAGAAAGTTAGTCAGAAATTTAAATGCTACTTATTTATCATTAACTAATAAAAAGAGTGAGATGTTAGAGGTAGAAATGGTGCAAAGAGAAAAACTAAAATATAGAAAAAAATAGTGAGGGGAATATTATGAATGTTGCTTTTATACCGGTAAGAGGAGGTAGTAAATCTATCCCGCTAAAAAATATAAAATTAATTGCTGGAAGACCACTTATATATTGGAGCTTAGATGCTGCTGTTAACTCAAAACATATTGATATAGTTTATGTTGCAACAGATAGTGAAAAAATTAGAAAAGTAGTAGAAAAATATCCATCAAATAAAGTAAAGGTGATAGGCAGATCAGAAGAAAGTGCAAGTGATACAGCAAGTACTGAATTTTGCATGCTGGAATTTGCAGATGAATATGATTTTGATAAAATTATTTTAATTCAAGCAACATCTCCATTAATTTTAGCTAAGAATATTGATGAAGGATTTGAAAAGTTAAAATGTAAAGAAGCAGATAGTATAATTTCACTAGTAAGACAAAAACGATTTATATGGCAAGATAATGAAGATGAAGCAGTCAACCCATTAAACTATGATTATTTAAATAGACCTAGAAGACAGGAATTTAATGGTTTTTTAGTTGAAAATGGAGCATTTTATATTACAAGTAAAGAATTATTGTTAAAAAATCAATGTAGAATATCAGGCAAAATAGGATATGTAGAAATGGATGAAGACTCATATACTGAAATTGATGAGATATCTGATTGGATTATAACAGAACAATTACTAAAGAAAAGCAGAAAAAAAAACGAATTTGGAAATATTAAAATTTTGTTAACCGATAGTGATGGAGTTTTAACTGATTGTGGAATGTATTATAGTGAAAATGGTGATGAATTAAAAAAATTCAATGCAAAAGACGGCATGGCATTTAAAATATTAAGAGAGCATGGGATAAAAACAGGAATAATTACTGGTGAAGAAAGAGAACTTATAAAAATGAGAGCGGATAAACTTAAGGTTGATGAATTACATATGGGAATAGGTAATAAATTAGAAATAGTAAAAGAAATATGTGATAAATATGCTGTAACTCTACAGGAGGTCGCATATATAGGTGATGATATAAATGATTTAGAAGTAATAAAGAATGTTGGCTTTGGATGTGCAGTAAATGATGCAATGGAAGTTGTAAAAGAAGCTTCAGACTATGTAACTAAAGTAAATGGTGGAGAAGGAGCTATACGAGAAATAGCTGAAATATTACTTCAAAGATAATTATAAAAAGTAATGAGATTTTAATTAATGACATTTAGATAAAAGTTAATATAATAGTTTAAAATGAAAAAAGTACGAAATATTTATCTAATACTTATAGCTGCACATTTATAAGTATTAGATATTTTCAAATTATTGATATAATAAAACGTTATTATAGGGAGTAAGTAATGATTAGCATTTGCATGATAGTAAAAGATGAAAGTGAAATATTAGAGAATTCTTTAAAAAGCATAAGTAAATATGGCTATGAAATAATAATTGTAGATACAGGATCCACTGACAATACTAAAGATATAGCATATAAATATACAGATAAAGTTTATGATTTTATATGGGAAAAAGATTTTAGCAAGGCAAGAAATTTTTCTATAGATAAGGCAAGTAATGAATACATATTAGTACTGGATGCAGATGAGGTTGTTATAAATACTGATAAAAAGTTATTAGAAAAAAATATATGTAAGGACAAAGTTGGTAGAATACTTATAGTAAATAGGTATTCTAATAATAGTGAAATCTTTGAATCTAGAGAAAAAATCAGCAGGTTTTTTTGTAAAAGCCTATTTAAATATGAAGGAATTATTCATGAACAAATTGTATCAAAAAGTGGAGAAGATTATTTAACTTATGATATACCTGTAACTATTGAACACAGCGGCTATGAAAAAAAACAATTAGATAGAAAGGATAAAATCAACAGGAATATTGAACTATTAAAAAGTGAATTGGAGATTAAGGGTTTAGATCCGTACATATTATATCAATTAGGCAAGTCTTATTATGTAGAAAAGAACTATGAGATGGCGGAGCATTATTTTAGCCGGGTTATAGATTTTGATTTGAACACAAAATTGGAATATGTTCAAGATATGATAGAATGTTATGGATATACACTGATAAATCAAGATAAATGCAAAGAGGCGATGAGTTTATTAGGAGTATATTCAGAATTTAATAATTCAGCAGATTTTGTTTTTTTAGTTGGGCATATTTATATGAATAATGGATATTTTGATAAGGCTATAGAGGAATTTGAAAAAGCAAAAAAATATAAAAATTGCAAAACTAAAGGAGTAAATGATTATTTAGCTAATTATAATATTGGATTAATATTAGAGTGTTTAGGAAAAATAGATGAAGCTATTAAATATTATGAAAAAAGCAAATGTTATAAGTTGTCTACAGAACGTATTAAATTATTAACTAAGGGAAGTATAAGGGACAATAGATAAAGGAGAGCTATCTATAGGAATGAATGTTATTTTATGTGGTTTAGAAAAAGAGATAAAGCTGGTAGAAAAATCTTTAAAAAAAGAACATAAAATTATAAAATATATAGAAATTGAAGAAGAACATTATGATAAATTAACACAATTAAAAAAATTTTCATGTGATTATTTTATTTTGGCTGTAGGAAACAGAAGAGAATCAGAAAAAATAATTCAATTTTTATTAACAAATACTGCAATATCTGAAGACAGAATAATTGATTTTTTTGAAGCATATACAGGAGAAAAAGTTGATAATATTATGCAGGTATCTAAAGGAATAGCTTATGATGGCATTATATTAGGACTGTCTCATGCTGCATATGGTATCAGGTCAGAATATTTAGATGGCAAGTGGTGTAATTTGTCAAATGGAAGCCAGGATTTATATTATGATCTTCAAGTATTAAAAAAGTGCATTAACAATTATAAAGATAATATTAGCAAATTAAAATTTGCTTTATTAGAGATGTATGATTATGTGAATTTTAATTGGGATACATCAGTTTCAAGAATGGCAGTATATTATTATGCTCATGGAGGATGCATGGAGGATTTGCATAGATTTCCTATTAATTGCAATTTTAATGGGAATATAGATAAAGAATTGACTTTGGCTGGATATTATTCATCTTTAAGAGCTAAAAAATATAAAAAAGTACGAGGTTTTTTATTTGATAATGGAAAAGCATTTAAAGCATTAAATGTTTATCAAAAACATGTGGATTTTTTGTGGTATTCTGATGTGCCATTAAAAAAAGTTTATTCAAGTTGTATTGATGAAGATGCTTGTGATAAGACTTTCTTTAATAGTCATATATTTAATGTAAGGCATGAGGATGTAGTTGATGAAAACTATAAAAATTTATTAGAGATATTAAAAATATTAAAAGAAATAAATCCAGATATTAAAATTATACTTTTATTAATGCCAAGATATTATACTATGGAAAAATTAGAAAATATATCTCCTAATATAGTTTCATTTAAAGAGGAATTTGAAAAAATGATTTCATTAGCAAAGCAAAAATATGAATTTGAATATTGTAATTTTAAAAATCATATGGAAATATCTTATGATAATAAATTGTATTATGATGTTTGTCATTTGAATTATAGTGGAGCAGTTAAGTTTACCCAAATGTTAAACTCATATTTAAAAAAATGTAAATGAAAAATATCGAGTTAGCACAGGAATAATTAGAAACAAAAAAGAATATTTAAAGTGACAAAGATGTCAAAGAAACAATTATTTTATTAAAAAGCACACCATAAATTTCTATTTTTTACTATAGCAATTTATGGTGTGCTTAATGTTATTCTAAAGATAATTTGTATAATTACGATAATTAAATAATAGAATGTATATTTATAATTAGAGGATGATTTAGATGGATATGAGTTATAAGATTATGTCTCCAGAGGATTTACGGCAAATGCAGCTTATACAGCTTGAGATGCTTTTAGAGGTTGAACGTATCTGTAAAAAATGTAACATAAAATACTGCATTATAGCAGGAACCCTTTTAGGTGCTGTAAGACATAAAGGATATATTCCGTGGGATGATGATGCGGATGTAGCAATGCTTCGTGGTGAATATGAAAAGTTTTGCAAAGCTTGTGAAACTGAGTTAGATACAACACGTTTTTATTTTCAAAATCATTTAAATACGCCTGGATATCGTTGGGGATATGGGAAAATTCGAAGAGTAGGGACGGAATTTATACGTAAGGGACAGGAGCATATGCCGTATAAGTCAGGTGTTTTTATTGATATATTCCCATTAGATAATGTACCAAACAATGTTTACATACGTAAAATTCATAATTTTGCATGTACTGTTATTCGAAAAATGCTTTGGTCTGCAGTCGGAGCAAAATGTGACAAAAATATGCTTATGAGATGCATATATATGCTGATTTCAATAGTTCCTAGAAATTTAATTTTTTCATTGTATAACAAATTAATGATAGTGAGTAATAAAAAGAACACTGAAATGGTTAGAATTTTAACTTTTCCAACACCTGATAATGGATATTATGGTTATTATAAAAGGTGGTATATGGAGCTTCAAAATATAGAATTTGAAGGATACTACTTTCCGGGGCCAAAGGATTATGATGGATATCTGACTTTTAAATTTGGTAATTATAAAGAATTGCCACCGATAGAACAGCGTCAAGGGCATTCATTTAATCGTTATAAGCTTGTTCCTGTAGAGATAGAACAGGTAAGAACTAATAAGGATTAGGATTGTTAATTAAAATAATGTAGAGGAAGTTAGAATATGAAGAAGGTAATTACTTTTGGATCTTTTGATTTATTCCATGAAGGTCATTATAATCTTTTGAAACGTGCAAAAGAACTTGGAGATTATTTGATAGTAGGAATAACAACAGAAAAATATGATGAATATAGAGGAAAGTTAAATATTATTGATTCTCTTATGGAAAGAATTGAAAATGTAAAAAAAACAGGATTTGCAGATGAAATTATTATAGAAGATCACGAAGGTCAAAAGGTAGAAGAAATACAAAAGCATGAAGTGGATATCTTTGTTGTAGGTTCTGATTGGAGAGGAAAGTTTGATTATTTAAAACAATATTGTGATGTTATTTATTTAGAACGTACTAAGGGAGTTTCTAGTACTATGATAAGAAACAAAAATTATAATATAGTAAAGTTAGGCATCATAGGCAGTGGGAGAATAGCTAAAAGATTTGTACCAGAAGCTAAATATGTAAGCGGAACTAATTTAGAAGGAGTATATAATCCTAATATAAATAGTGCAGAAAATTTCGCAAAGCAATTTGAATTGAAATTTTTTACAAATGATTTGGAAGGTTTCTTTGATAAAGTAGATGCAGTTTATATAGCATCTCCTCATGGAACCCATTATGATTACATAAAAAAGGCTTTGGAAAATAATAAACATGTATTGTGTGAAAAACCAGTTGTCTTAAAAAAAGAGCAGGCAATAGAAGTTTTTGGTATTGCTAAGAAAAAAGGACTTGTTTTGCTTGAAGGAATAAAAACAGCATATGCTCCTGGATTTTTACAGCTTCTTGCTATTGCTAAAAGTGGGCGAATAGGCAGAATACGTGATGTAGAAGCATGTTTTACTAAGCTGGTATCTGGTGATATACGTGAATTAAAACCAGAGGAATTTGGAGGGAGTGTTACTGAACTTGCAAGTTATCCTCTTCTTGCAATTATTAAGTTATTAGGTTTAGACTATAAAGAACTTAATTTTGAAACTTTCGTAGATGATAAAGGTATTGATTTATATACTAAAATACATTTTAAATACAATAATTCAATTGCTACTGCAAAAGTTGGATTAGGGGTAAAATCAGAAGGCAATCTTTTGATTTCAGGAACTGAAGGATATATATATGTTGAGGCTCCATGGTGGAAAACTCAATATTTTGAAGTTAGACATGAAGATTTTAGTCAAAATGAAAAATTTATTTCTAAGTTTATCGGAGACGGATTAAGGTATGAACTTAGTGATTTTATTTCAAGGATTAATGGCAATGGAAAGAACGAATTTAAGTTGACGTCAAATGAATCAATTGAAATTTCAGCAGCTATTGAGGCGTTTGTTAGAAGAAAAAATGTACATAGTATAAAATATTGAGGTATTGGAGGTTAGAAAATGAGAAAACATGTTCAAAAATGGATATTGGATCTCTTTCCAACGATTGTAGAGGGCATAAATTATGTCATAAATTCAGAAACTGAACAAGCTTCTGCCAGAGGAGTTTTACAGGATTGCTATGCAGCCTTAGAAGCGATTGAAAAAGCACTAATAGAGGGATTGTCAAAAGAAAGATATTCCTATTATGAAAATACAATTAATGAACCTAAAAATATATTAGAAGAATTAAATATGAATATTATAAATGAAAAATCTACGGCTGGAATTTTTGAGCAAATTACAAAACAAATAAGTATTTTGCAAAAAGAAATTACAAGGGAAGCAGAAGTAAAGCTTGAAGTTGTATTTATGCCATATAAAGCTTCAATGTGGGATTCTCTTGAAAGTATATGGAAAGCTGCTAATGAAGATTCGAACTGTGAATGTTATGTTATACCAATACCATATTATGTTAGAAATGCTGATGTTAATAAAATTGAATTTTGCTATGAAGGAGATAAATTCCCAGAGGATATTTCTATAACTCATTATAATGATTATAATTTGAGTGCACATAAACCAGATATTATATATATACATAATCCATATGATGATTGTAATTATGTTACATCAGTTCATCCAAATTATTATTCTTCTGAATTAAAAAAGTATACAGATATGCTTGTATATGTACCGTACTACATTACAGGAAGTAACATACAAGAAAGTCAGATAAACCTTCCGGTATTTCAAAATATGGATAAAATGATTGTACAGTCTGAGAAACATAAAGAATTTTACAAGAGTATTATACCAGAAGATAAATTAGCAGTTTTAGGATCTCCTAAAGTTGATAGGGTTTTATATTATGAAAAACATAAACACAATATCTCTAATGAATGGGGAAAAATTATTGGAAATAAAAAAGTTGTTATGTATAATGTTAGTATTTCAGGTATATTAGAAGATAGAATTAAAGCAATAAAGAAAATGGAGTATGTATTTTCAATTTTTAAAGAGAGAAAAGATGTTGTATTATTATGGCGTCCGCATCCTTTGATTGAATCTACATTAAAATCAATGTTGCCAGATTTGGTAGAAGAATATATCACTCTAAAAGAAAAGTTTATAGATGAAAATATAGGCATTTATGATGACAACGCAGATGTAACAGAATCAATTGCAATATGTGACGCGTATATTGGAGAAGGTTCATCATCTATGGTTCATTTATTTGGGGTTGCAGGAAAACCTATTTTTATTTTAAATACAGAAATAGATAGGAAGCTAACTGAAGAAGATAGAACGTCATTATCATTTTTTGATGCGTACTTTGAAAATGATAATATGTGGTTTGTATGCAGTGGACTTAATGTTTTATGTAAAATGGATTTGAAAACAGAAAAAGTGGAAGTTATTAAAAAAATATCGTCTAACACAAATCCAGAAATGATACAATATTGTGATGTTATGAAAATTGAAAATAAAATTTATATGCTACCTTATTTTTCTTCTGACATGTGTGAATATGATTTGGAAAAAGATATATTAAAGAAGAAAAGCATCCCTGATGCAGCTATCGTTAATTTTGATAGAATAATAAGATATAAAGACTCACTTTTTATGAAACCTAAAAATTATCAGGCTATCGTGCAATATAATATTAATTCTGCTGAATATAAATATCATAATGAGTGTATAAAAGAGTTTGAAAAAATTAGTGATGGAAAACCTATGTTTATGTGGGGAGTTTGTGTTAGAGACAATTTACTTTTAATGGCTTCATCTATAGCAAATAAAGTATTAGAATTTAATATGGATACTTGGGAATCACAGGTTCATACTGTTGGATCAGAAGAAATGAATTATTTTGGAATGGCTTTTGATGGAAAAGATTATTGGCTTATTCCCGAGGATGGAAAAACTATTATTAGATGGAATTATGAAACAGGTGAAACAAGAGAGTATAATAATTATCCTCCGAATTTTAAAGGAGAAACACGACTATTTAGAGGGATTGTATGGTGTGGTGAATATATGCTTGCCTTTCCTAGAGAGGCAAATATGATTCTTGAAATTAATATTTCAACAGGAAATATGAGTGAATATAAGATTAAATTGCCTTACAAAGAGGGAGAACGAGATATATGCAATAATATGACTGATACAAACTATTATTTTGCAAAAAAATATGATGATAAATATGTAGTAGCGTTAACCGCTTATGATAACAGTTTGTTAATAATTAATACAGAAACACAAGAGTTCTCCATTAAAAAATGTAGGCTAAGGTTAGATGAAGTTAAAAAATATCTTAATACAGTAGAACAGTTTGGTGAACAAGGAGAAAACATACCTTATGCTAGCAATGAAAGTAAATATTTTTATTTAGAAGAATTTATTGAAGAGTATGTTAAATTAGAAAATAAAAATAACTCGGAAATTCAGAAGAAAAATTATTTCAATAATATAAATAATATGGATGGAACATGTGGAGAAAAAGTTCATGATTATATCAAAGGAGCAATTGTTTAAGAATGAACAATGATTTTAAAAGACAACATTTGAAAGTAAAAGCTGGAACAACTATTTTTGCATCAACAGGAATACTTGGAAAAAATAGTCCAAATAGAATGTCTACTGAGTTTTTTTATAAGGCTTTTAAAGGAAACAAGATAATTTTATTAAATTCAGATTATTATTTCAATGTTGCTACTTATTCTTTAAATTTTGATGATAAATATATTTATACATACTGCTATCAAGAAGAAGAATGTTGGACAACTTATAATCATGATTTAAGTGGTGATTCTTATAGGCAGGAAGATTATATATTTACAGAAGAAGTATATTTCAGAATTTGCTTAAAGAGAGTAGATTGTAAAGACTTTACAGATGAGGAAGCACAGGAAATTAATAATATTTTATTATTTTTATCAAAAGATTCAACAGAAGGGTATAAAGAAAAATCATATTTTTCAAATGAACTGCAAAAAACGGTAGATACAATTCTTGAAAAAAGAACTAAAAAGTCGTTGGTTTTATGTGTATTATCTGATTCTCATGTTACAATAAATGGAACATGGAAATATACTATACATAACATAAAATCCATTAATAGAAAAGTGAGTTTTAATGGAATCGTTCATTTAGGAGATCTAACAGATGGAATGGTTTCAGCTGATGTTACTAGAAAATATGCACAAAAAATTATTAATGATTTAAGAGAAATTAATGTTCCTCTTTACATTGCTATTGGAAATCATGATACTAATTATTTTAATGGAAACCTAGAATCTTTTTCAGAAAAGGAACAATATGAAATTTATCAAAAACATAGTGAGAAATATGTAAATAGAGATTTTCAAAAATTATATTACTTTTCAGATTTTAATGATGTTTCTTTAAGATGCATATTTTTAACGTCTTTTGACCATAACGAAAAATTAAGATATGGGTTTCCAGATGAAGAATTAATATGGTTAAAGAAGGTTTTGGATACTACTCCTACAGGATATTCTATTATCGTATTTAGCCATGAAGCGCCTCTTTCAATATTAGATTATTGGACTGATGAGATTAGAAATGGAGATAAACTTATGTCTATCTTGGAAGAGTATCATTTGTGTGAAAATAGAAAGATAATGGCATTTATTCATGGACATACACATGCTGACTATATTTATACACAAAAGGTATTCCCTATTGTTTCTATAGGATGTTCAAAATGTGAATACTTTACAGATAAAAAGCCAGAGGGAGCTATTACACATAAAAGGAAACTAAATACAGTATCCCAGGAACTTTGGGATACGCTAATAATAACACCATCAGAAAATAAAATTGATTTTGTAAGATTTGGTGCAGGAGTTGATAGAACACTTTAGTGAAGATTATAAATTTACAATTCAAAATGAATTAAAATTATTATAAATAAAGTAGAGTTACTATGAATATATAAGGTTACAGGTATTAAAACCAGGCAAAATGTTTTCAATATTTCATGTA
The DNA here is from genome assembly GCF_002006495.1 of Clostridium sp. BL-8. Classification (NCBI taxonomy): domain Bacteria; kingdom Bacillati; phylum Bacillota; class Clostridia; order Eubacteriales; family Clostridiaceae; genus Clostridium; species Clostridium sp. BL-8. The sequence goes on along the minus strand of NZ_LZZL01000013.1, from coordinate 62,863 downwards.
TGAAATGTCAAGAATTTTAAAATACAAAGAGAAATATGATTGAAATAGTTGAAATAATATATAAGATATAAAAAGGAGTTTAATATATGAAAATGAAGTTATTTCCATTTAATAAAATACCGAAGAATAGTAATATTGTAATATATGGAATGGGTCAAATTGGAGAAAGATTTGTTATGCAAATTAATTGCCTTTCTTATTGTAATATAGTAGGCTGTATCGATAAAATGCATGAGAATATGATTTCAGTGGCTGGGTGGGAGATATTGCCACCAAAAGCAATTGGAGATATGAATTATGATTATGTAGTGGTTGCTTCTGAAAAGTATAAGTTTGATATAGAATCGATTTTATTGAGTGAATTATTCGTTCCGAGTGAAAAGATTGTTCTTTTAGATGATGAATATTATACAGAGGAATATATTACACCAGAACGGAATTGGACAAATTATTACATATATTCAGAAAAAAGTGCGTTAAGCGAGTTTGAAAAAATAATAGAACCGGTTTTAGAAAAATATTCATTGATTAATAAAGAAATGAAGGTAATGGATTTTGCATGTGGAAGAGGAAGGATTGCCAATTTTCTAAAAGATAATTATAAAAAATTAATATTATGCGATATTTCAAAAGATGCATTAGATTATTGCAAAATGAGATTTGATTGTAATTCCAATATTGAATATATTCAAAGTTTACCACAAGAGATATCTATTAATGATGAAAGTTTGGATTTGATATATTCTTGGGATGCTATGGTGCATTTTAATTATAAGATGCTTGATATATATATTAGTGAGTTTAGTCGAATTTTAAAAAATGGAGGATATTGTTTTATACACCATTCTAATTTAGATGGATGCATGCTTGATGGTAATAATACAAGTGAAAACTTTAATGAAAACATTGAATGGAGAGCAAAAATATGCAAGCAAGATGTTATGAGAATAGCAAAGAAAAGTAATTTTGAGATTTTAGAGCAAATAGACGTTGATCTTGGATTTAAAGTGAAAAATATAGATTGTATTACAGTATTAAAAAAATGTAAAACTAATGTTTTATGAATAGATATGGAATAATTAATATGGAAAAGTGTGGTGAAATAATATGTCACGAATAAAAGTTTGGGGACATAGAGGGGCATCAGGATACGCTCCTGAAAATACATTAGAGGCTTTTCAAATGGCGGTGGAAATGAAAGCAGATGGGATTGAGCTTGATGTCCAGTTAACTAAAGATGGAGAACTTGTTGTAATTCATGATGAAACTATTGAACGTGTTAGCAATGGTACTGGTTGGGTGAAGGATTATACTCTTAAGGAATTAAAAGGTTTTAATTATAATAAGATGCATCCAGAATATAAGTTTTCTGAAATTCCAACATTAAATGAAGTATATGCACTTTTAAAGAATACAAATTTATATATTAATGTTGAACTTAAAACGGGAATAATTTTTTATGATAGCATAGAAGAAAAAGTTCTTGAATTGGCAAATATGATGAATATACAGGATAGAATTATATATTCCTCATTTAATCACTATTCGGTTATGAAGATTAAGGAACTAAGTCCAGAAGCAAAGCTTGGATTTCTGTATACAGATGGATTTATTGATATGCCAAGATATTGTAAAAAAATGAGAGTCAATTCAATTCATCCATCCTTTAATAATCTTAAATATCATAATTTTATAGAATCATGTAAAAAAAATAGACTGCAAATTAATGTATGGAATGTTAGAGATAGTGATATAAAATATTGTTGTGAAAATAATATTAATACCATTATCACTAATTATCCGGATAGGACGAAAAATATTATATATGAATATAATAAAGGAGAATGACATGGAGAAGATATCAATCATTATACCTGTATATAATGTTGAAGCGTATATAAGGAAATGTTTGAATAGTGTTAAAAATCAAACATATAAGAATCTTGAAATAATTTGTATAGACGATGGTTCAACTGACAAATCAGGAGAGATATGTGATGAATATGCTAAAAAAGATTCGCGATTTAAGATTGTTCATAAAGTTAATGGTGGTTATCAGTCTGCAGTGAATTATGGTCTAAGTATTTTTACGGGTGAGTATGTTGGATTTGTAGATTCTGACGATTGGATTGAACAAGATTACTATAAAACAGCTTGCAATATAATTAAAAGCAATGAAGTAGAAATTGCATGTTTTGGTTTTTATAAAGATACAGATGGAAATTGCATCAGAATGAAAAATAAATTGAAGATAGATAGTGGTAAGCTTAATTCGAAACAAGTATTGCAATATACATTTCAAAGAGATGTATATCCAGCTTTTAGTGCATATCTCTGGAATAAGTTGTATAGAAGTATATTTTTTAAATCTATTAAAGATGGTGGTTATCAGTTTCGCTTAAGTGAAGATATAGAATTGGCAAGTGATATTATATTAACTACAAATTGCGCTTTAATGGCTAATGGAGTTGTATATTGTGAATCGGCATATTATCACTATTTTCAAAGAGAAACGTCTCTTGTTCATTCTAAAGATATTGAAAAAAGAAAGGAAATTCTAATTGCCTATAGTGAAGTAATAGAGCTCATTGAAAAAAATGATAAATATAATTTGATCAATAATTTAGTAAAAAGATTCTATACTTATCATGCTAGTTTATTAACAGAAATGGCTATAAAAAATAATGATTCTGAAAACATTTCATTACTGAAAAATGAAATGAAGCGCTATTTGGTGGAGTATATTGAAACTAATAAAGAGTATCCAGAACGGATTGAAAGAATTAATTATTTGTTAGGTGGAAAGTAGTTATAAGCAAAATATGTAGCAAATTTGAGTGGAATTTGTGTTTTAAAATTAATAATTAGAAGAACTGCAAGATTTTTTTGTAGTAAATTATGAAGAGGTAATATATATGATTTGTAAAGATATAAAAAAAAATGAAATTATAAAAAAAATCAAATTTGAAAAAATACCTGTAATTATTTTTGGTGCTGGGGAAATTGGTAAAATATTATGCAAAGTGTGCTTAGATCAAGGTATTGATATAGAATGCTTCTGTGATAATAATATTATGAAAATTAAAAAAAAATGCTTGGATAAAGAAGTGATTTTAACTCCACAAATAAAAGATAGATATAAAGAGGCAATAATATTAATTAGCGCTATTAATATAAGAGATATAGTTAACCAAATGGATGATATTGGTGATTATCAATTGTATTCAGGGATAGAATTCATAAAAGATATTAATATTAATGAATATGATTTTGATGAATCAGAAGAATATATTAAATTTAGAATTGATACGTATATTAACTGTCATCAAAATTATTTGCATTCTGAAAGAATTTTTTTAAGAAGTGTAGATATTGTAATAACAGAAAGATGCTCATTAAAATGTAGGGATTGCTCTAATTTAATGCAATATTATGAAAAGCCCAAAGACTGCAATATCGACATGACTCTTGAATCAATAGATAGTTTGTGTTCTGTGGTAGATGAGGTTAATGAATTTCGAGTAATTGGTGGAGAACCTTTTATGAATAAAGAATGGCACTTAGTTGTAAAAAAACTGATAAATGAACCGAAAGTTAAAAGAATTGTAATTTATACTAATGCAACAATTCTTCCAGGAGAAAAAGATATTGAGTGTCTAAAAGATAATAAATTGGTAGTTATTATTACAGATTATGGATATTTATCGAGAAAAATAGTGGAATTTGAAAAGTTGTTAATAGAAAATAAAGTTGATTATAATATTCAAAAATCAGGCGGTTGGACTAAGTGTGGTGTGATTAGTAAACATAATAGAACGAACAAAGAAAATGAGGATGTATATAAAAAATGTTGTGTAAAAAATATATTTACATTAATTGAAGGAAAATTATTTGGATGTCCGTTTGCAGCACATGGTTCTAGATTGTTAGCAATTCCTAATGATCAAACAAATTATGTTGAATTTTCGAAAGTAGTCTATGAAGAGAGTGAAATAAACAAATTAAAAGAACTACTTAGAAATTACACAGCTAACACTAAGTATATTGCAGCCTGCGATTACTGCAATGGAAGGGCGTTATCTGATCCTAAAATAGAGCCTGCAATACAAATAGATAAACCTATTCCATATAATAAGACAAAATTATTATGAAGACATTACAATTAAACAAAGGTAATCATTAAATTATTACAATTAATATAATAATAGATAATATCTGCAATTCGTATTATCAAAGAGGAGATTTACTATGAAAAAAATATCAGTGATAGTTCCAGTTTATAATGTTGAACCATATGTACGAAAGTGCTTGGATAGCATTATTAATCAGACGTATAAAAATCTTGAAATAATTTGTATAGATGATGGTTCAACAGATGCTTCAGGGAAAATTTGTGATGAGTATGCGAAAAAGGATTTACGATTCCAAGTTATACATAAGAGTAATGAAGGAAATTCTTCAGCATTAAATTTAGGGCTAGATATTTTTACTGGGGAATATGTAGGTTTTGTGGATTCAGATGATTGGATTGAGTTAAATTATTATGAAACATTATATGATGAAATTGAAAAAAATAAAGCGGATATTGTGTGTAGTGGATATTATAAAGAAACATTTGAAAAGTCTACTGTAATTAGAAATAAATTGTCAATAGAAAATGGAAAATTTAATAGGGAAAAGATATTAAAGTATACATTTATTAGAGACAGGTATCCTGCTTTTGGAGCGTATTATTGGAATAAATTATTTAATGCTTCTTTTTTTAGGGCAAAAGGAAATAGTGGATATGAGATTCGTGCAGATGAAGAGTTGCAAGTAGGTGGTGATGTTTTGCTTTTTACAGAATGCGCATTAAAAGCAAAAAGTGCAATTTACTGTGAATTACCATGTTATCACTATTTTCAGAGAGAAGATTCTCTTTTTCATGCTAAAGATATTGAAAAAAGAAAAGGAAGTTTACAAGCATATAGGCATGTAATAGAATTACTTGAAGAAAATAAGATAAGTAATGAGATTATTATCTGGGTAAAAAGGTTTTATGCATATCATGCCAGTTTGTTAACAGAAATTGCTTTAGAAACTAACGATAATAAAAATATTTTGTTAATGAAAAATGAAATAAGGTGCTATATAACGGAGTATATTGAAACAAATAAGGAATATCCGGATAGAATTAAAAGAATTAATTATTTGCTAGAGCAGGAGATCTAATGTAATAATTCAAGGTTGGTGATAATTATGACGAAGATAAGTGTGATTATTCCTATATATAATATGGGATTATATTTGGAAGAATGTTTGAAAAGTGTCATGATGCAGACATTAAAAGATATAGAAGTAATTTGTATTAATGATGGATCAACTGATAATTCACTCGAAATTTTAGAAAGATATTCATTAGTACATAACAATATTATAATATTAAATCAAGAAAATTGTGGAGTTGCTAGAGCACGAAACAATGGAATTAATATAGCAAATGGAGAATTTGTAGTATTTATGGATCCCGATGATTATTATCCGGAAAATGATATTCTTGAATGTCTGTATAATAGTGCAAAGGAGAATAATGTATATATTTGTGGTGGTTCTTATAGTAGTTTCAGAAATGGAAAAATAATTACAAGTTATTATGGATGGCTTAAAGATTTTACATTTACTTCTTACAAGAAAGTTAATTTTAAAGAGTATCAATGTTTTTTTGGATTTCAAAGATTTATTTATAATTTAGAATTTTTGAAAAAAAATGATATATATTTCCCATTATATGTAAGATATGAAGATCCTCCTTTTTTGGTTAGGGCTATGATTTGTGCAAAGGAATTTTATTCTATAAAAAAGATAACTTATTGTTATAGAACGGGATATAAAAGAGTAATTTTAACGTTAAGAAAAACAATAGATTATGCAAAAGGCGTTTTAGATGTTCTAAATATATCAAAGGAACATGGATTAAAAAAATTACAAGCAATTGTTTTAGAAACAATGCGTGATGATCTTTCTTCTGCAATTTATAAACACATAGCAGAAGGTAATCTTGAATTAAGGGATTTATTATGTCAAATTAACAGTTTTATAGAGAATCAGTCGTCTAAGGAAATAGATAAGGCATTTTCAAAGATATATCTTTTAGAACCACAACAGATTACAGAGCATATTAAAAAGAATATGATAAAGGAAAAGGAATTCATTCATACATTGCAGGAATATAAAAAAATTATTATATATGGAGCATGTAGGGTAGCAGAAACTGTTGCTGATTATTTAAAATCTATTGATGGAATAAATATAATATGTTTTGCGGTTACAGATGCAAGTAAAAATCCTAGTAATATTTATGATATACCTGTGAGAAATATCAATGAAATAACTTCATATAATGAAAATTCTTTGGTTTTAATTGCTACATTTACTAATCATCATCAAGAAATTAGAAATAAATTAGAAGAATTACAATTTAAAAATGTTTTACCAATATACTTTGATGAATTACAGTTGTTTGGCACAAGCATAAAATAATATATAGTTATATAAATTTTATTATCATCCTACTAATTAGATTTATACTTTTAGTTATTAATTTACAATAGCAAGTTATTATTAAAATTTATGCAAAAGAAAATTTTGAATATAAGAAATTTAATATTATTTAGATTATGAAATGAAGGAAGATAAAAAGTATGGAGAATGATACAAATAAAGAAATGTTGAATAGCAAAAACGAATATTTGGATTATGTTAGACAGGTAGCAAAATTATATGATCATGTTATTATATATGGAGCAGGTAAAATTGCAAAGCCACTATATAAACTTTTAAATGAAGAGAATATTATTGTATCAGCGTTTTGTGTGACAGATAAATCAATAAATAAAACTCAGGAATTTGGAACACAAATTATTCAAATAGATGAAATGAATTTTGAAAAAAGTAAAACTTTAGTTTTGATTGGTGTTAGGAAAAAATGGAGTAAAGAAGTTATAAGTGTACTTAAAGAATATGGATATGATAATTATATTGATGTTCCAAAGTATGTAGAATATTTTGATAAGAAAATTATTGATAAACGTAGCAGACCGGTATTGGAGATTACCACAAGAATTGGATGTAGTGTTAATTGCAGATATTGTCCACAAGATATATTATGTAAAAATTATTTTGATAATAAAAAAAGTACGGTCAATATGTCGTTTGATACTTTTAAAACATGTATTGATAAAACACCAGATAACCTAATGGTAGATTTTTCTGGATTTTCAGAACCATTCTTAAATCCAGAATGTTTAAAAATGATATTATATGCGGCTGAAAAAGGACGCTATATTAGTTTATATACTACATTAGTAGGTATGACCAAGGAAATTTTTCATAAAATAAAGAAGATTCCATTTCTTGAAGTAGTATTACATACCCCAGACGAAGAGGAGTATGCCAATATTCCATTGACAGAAGAATATTTTGAAGTATTAGACTTGATAATAGATACAAAAAAAAATGATGGAAGTATGTTTATTGACAGTGCGAATTGCCAGAGTAAACCACACCAGAAGGTATTACAGCATACAAATGGAAAAATTCGTATCTTTTCAGAATTAATAGATCGTGCAGGAAATTTAGCAGATGAAAACTTAGCTAGAAAATCTAATGTTAAGGGATTAATTTATTGCAATAGAGCTCATGGCTTAAATCACAATGTTCTACTTCCAGATGGATCTGTAGTATTATGTTGTATGGATTTTGGAATGCAACATGTAATTGGAAATCTTCTAGATGAATCATACGAAAATATAATTAATGGAAAAAATATTAATTTTGTAAAGAATGAAATGCGTAAGGAACAAGGAGAAAGTATATTGTGCCGAAATTGTACTAGTGCTATTAAAGTATAAAAATTGCAATTCACAAATTAGGAACAAGATGTACTAGAATAAAGTATAATTAAAAATTGAATTGTATAATGCAACATAAAGAAAAGGGTTAATAGAAGTTCAATATATATAAGAAGAATGTACAAATATTTTAAATAAGGAAAAGAGTTGAAAATATGATAAAGGTCAGCGTTATTGTTCCGGTTTTTAATGTAGAAAAGTATTTAGCTGATTGTTTGGAGAGCATTATTGGACAAGAACTTAAAGAGATAGAGATTATATGTGTAAATGATGGTTCGACAGATAATTCTTTAAATATTTTAAATGAATATGCAAACAGAGATAATAGAATCAAAGTAATAAATAATAAAAATAATAGTGGACTATCATATGCCAGAAATCGTGGAATGGAATTGGCAAATGGAGAATATATATATTTTCTTGATTCAGATGATATGATTACAAAAGAAGCTATGGAAGAATTGTATTTTATAGCTAAAGAAAAAAAATTAGATGTTATATTTTTTGATGCTAGAATTATATTTGAAAATAAGTTGTTGATAGAAAAATGTTTTGAAATGTCAGAAAGGCAAAAGAAATATTCAGGTATATTAAAAGGTGAGCAATTATTTGCAAAGTTTATTGAAAATGAGGAATGGATGGCACAAGTTCAGCGCCAGTTTTGGAGTAGAAAGTATTTATTAGAAAATAAGCTTACATTTTATGAAGGAATTATTCATGAAGATGAAATATTTTCATTTTTAGCATTGTTAAAAGCCGAAAGAGCATTTTGTATAAATAAAAAATATTTTATTCGACGATATAGAGAAAATTCTATTATGACAAGAAACGTTTCACAAAAAAATCTTGAAGGAGTATTTATATCATATTGTGAAGTACTTGCTTTTTGGCAATCTCATAAATTTAAAGATGATGTTAACGATGCTATTGAACTTTATAGTTTAACTCTTTATAGAAGAGCAAAAAATATATATATAAAAATTTTAAATGAAAAAATAAAAATCAACTTAGAGCATAACAACGTATTTTTGAATCAACTATTCAAACTTTTTATAGCTGGAGTTGAAAAGCCAATCATTTATAATAAAATTGGTGAAGACAAATTAAAAAAAATTAAGAGTTTCCCCAATGTCATTATATATGGAGCGGGAACAATCGCTAGAGAAATACTAGAAGTTATAGATGATAATGAAATAGGTATTTTAGGATTTGCTGTTTCAGATAAGAAAAACAATCCTAAATATATAATGGGAATACCAGTTTATTCCATAGAAGAACTAGAAAAATATTGCGACAACTCAATAGTGTTGGTATCTGTAATCCCTAAATACCAAAAGGATATAATAAACAGATTGAACGAATTGAGATTTGGAAATATTTTACTGATGATTTAGAATTTTTTGTTAATGCATTTAAATAGAATAAAAGATGAGATATGTTGTAAAAGTTTTATATTTACATAAAATTGGAGCGTGGATTTCTGATGGTAAAGGAAAAAAAACTAATTAGTGTTGTAATTCCAGTATACAATGTTGAATTATATTTAGAACAATGTTTAGAATCTATACATAATCAGAGTTATGAAAATATTGAAATTATTTTAATTAATGATGGTTCCACAGATGAGTCAGAAGGAATTTGCAAGAAATGGACAAAAAAAGATCAACGTATAAGGTATTTTTTTCAAGAAAACTGTGGACTAGGCCCTACACGAAATCGTGGAATCGATTTGGCAAGAGGAGTATATATAACATTTGTTGATTCGGATGATTGGGTACATAGAGATTATATTAAAGAATTATATTATAAAATTTTAATTGAAGGTGCAGATATTTGTACTTGTAATTATCAAATGTACAATGAGCAAAATAATAACTTTCAATTGTTAGCGTCGAGTTTAGAAGAGAACGTTATTGAAAGTAATAACTTTCAAGCTCCCAATATGTGGAGGAGGCTATATAATATAAATTTATTTAAAAAATACAATATAAAAATGCCAGCAATTCCATACGAGGATTTAGCGACTTACCCAATCTTAGTTATGCTTGCTAAAAAAAGAACGTCTGTTGGTAAAGTATTATATTACTATAGAATTAATACTGGAAAAAGTATAATGGATAATTTGGATAATATAAAATATTATTCTAAAGCATTAAGTTATTTAATAGATGAATTTATAAGATTAAATTTGTTCAATGACAATGCAGAAATGTTGTTAAATACATCAGTATTTCATATGATAAGCGGATTGAGCAGAATAAAAAGGGCATGTAGTAAAGAACAATATGAAAAGGTAGGTACTTCATTTAAAAAAGTTTTAGATAAATATTTTGATAATTGGAGGAATATTTATGATAATAAATTTTGGATATGGGGAAGTTATAATTTAAGCCGTATTGCAAATTATTTGATGCTTGAATATGATATCTGTGATAAAAATACTAAATATTATGGATTCTCTAGCATTATCTCTCTTATGTCAAATAAATGTATGTTAAATAGAATTGACCACCATAATTCATTTAGATTAAACATGCTAAATAGAGATATAGATAAATCATTTAAAGAATTAGAGTTTAAAAAAGATGATTACTTGCTAATAGACTTTTTAGAAGAAAGATACGACATCATAAAGATAGATGATACATATATAACTAAAAGTGAAGTCTTAGATCAAAGTACTTTTCATAATAATAAATATGATTTAATAAAGCGAAATAGTGGAGAATGTCATAAGTTATGGAAAGATAGTTGTTTGAAATTCATAGAATTTTTAAAAAATAAATTTGAAATTGAGAAGATTATTTTGGTTGAGATGTATTTATGTGAGGCATATACAAAAGAAAAAGAAAAAGAATATTATTTAAGTAAAAAAATATTTGAGATTAATAAAATTTTGTTTCAATATTATTCATTCTTTAAAAAAAATTTCCGGGGAATAAAAGTGATTAATGTACCTGAAAAAATTAATTACACAGATGGAAATTTTAAATATGGTTGTAAGCCTTATTATCTAAATAGTACAGCAATACAGATATTAGCACAAGAAATTATAAAGAATACATAATATTGAGAAATGGAGGATATAATTAATGAACAAGCCATTAATATCTATATTAGTTCCGATATTTAATGTAGAAGAATATTTAGGACAATGTCTTGAAAGTCTTATAAGTCAAACGTTAGAAGATATAGAGATTATTTGTATAAATGATGGCTCTACTGATAAATCGTTAAATATTCTTAAAGAATATGCTTCAAAAGATAACCGAATAATTGTTATAGATAAACATAATACCGGATATGGTAATACAATGAATATTGGATTAGAAAGAGCAAAAGGTGAGTATATTGGAATTGTGGAAAGTGATGATTTTGCAGAACAGGAAATGTTTAAATCTTTATATAAAGTAGCAAATGATAATCAAGCAGAAGTGGTTAAGTCTAATTATTTTGCATATAAAAGCACTTTTGGAATAGAAAAAAAATATATAGAGATGCTAGAAGGATGCAGATATGATTGTATCTTTTCTACTATTGATGAGAAGAATATATTTTTCACAGCAGCAAATATTTGGACAGGAATTTATAAAAGAAGTTTTCTAATTGAAAATGAAATCAAATTTAATGAAACACCTGGAGCTTCGTATCAAGATATATCTTTTACGTTTAAGATATTGGCATGTGCTAAGAGGGTGTATTTAATGAAGGATGCATTTCTAAATTATAGAGTAGATAATATGAATTCTTCCGTAAACTCCCATGGAAAAATTTTTTGTGTTTGTGATGAATATCATGAAATAGAAAACTTCTTAGAACAAAATTTTGCTAAGAAAATTGAACTTAATGCTGTAAAATTTGCAATGAAGTATATAGCTTATAAGTGGAATTATAGGCGATTAGCCTCAGTATTTCAATATGCGTTCTTAATGAAAATGCATGAAGAACTAAAAAGAGAGTATGAGAATGGGCTATTTGAATCTATGTATTGGACAGACGTTGAAAGTAAGGATCTTCAGTGTGTTCTAAATGATCCTAATAAATATTTTAAAGAGACAGCAAAAGACTATAACGATGAGAGACTACAATTATTTTCAACTCTTAATGTGAAATTATATACTAAGGGAATTCTCGACAATATCAATCAATATAAGAACATTATTATATTTGGAGCTGGAATTATTGGTCAAAAAGTTGCAAAAAGTTTTATGAATAATGAAAAAGATATTTATTGTTTTGCGGTATCAGATATTAACAAAAACCCAAAATCAGTATTAGGAATTAGAGTGCATTGCATTGAAGAGTTAACTAGTTATATTGATAGAAGTGTTATAGTGGTTGCTATAAAAGAAAAAGATCAATATGAGATTATTGATAAATTAAGAAAACTAGAGTTTAAGAATATTCTTTCAATCGATTCGTTTATTTTAAATGAATTAAGTAAAGAAAAAATATAATTAGAGGGTAAATAGATGGCTTTATTACATACACAATATTATAAATTTGTAGATAATATAGAAATGCTACTTGATACTGATAAAAATATTAGAAAATATATCGAAGAAAACAATACAGGACAGTATAATGAAATTATAAAAGAAGACGATAGATGGGAAGTCTTTTATCACTTAAGCGAAATGCGTTCTGCATTATTAAATTGGTATGAATTTAAGGAAGGTGCAGAGATTTTGGAAATTGGAGGAGAATTTGGTGCAATCACAGGAACATTATGTGAAAGAAATTCTCATGTTACAACCGTAGAATCTTCTCTATTTCGTGCAGAAACTATTTCCAAAAGATATTCAAATAGAAAAAATCTAGATGTTTATGCAGGAGAATTAGAAGATATTTCTTTTGAGAAAAAATTTGATTATATTGTTTTAGTAGGTTTATTGGAACGGCAATGGGCAGGCTCTTTTCAAAAAGATACTTATGCAGATTACCTACATAAAATTTTGGGGCTTCTAAAGCCTGATGGCAAATTGTTATTGGCTGTTGAAAATCGATATGGTATTAAGTACTTTTGCGGTGCTGAAGATCTACATACAGGCAGGGCTTTTGCTGGTATTAATAATTATCCTAATAAAACAAAAGGATATTCTTTTAGTAAGCAGGAACTCACGGATATAATTAATATGGCGGGATTTCCTTTTCACAAATTTTATTATCCACTGCCAGATTATAAATTGCCTCAATTGATTTATTCGGAAAATTATTTGCCAGAAAAGAATATTGGTGAAAGATTAATTCCGTATTATATAAATAAGAATACTTTGATTGCATATGAGAATGATTTATATAATGATTTAGTAGATAATCATGTTTTTGAGTTTTTCTCTAATTCATTTCTGGTTGAATGTTCACTTGATGAAGAATTTTGTTCAACTATTTATGCGGCAATTTCAATAGATCGCGGCAAGGAAAATGGATTTTTAACAACAATACATAAGGATGATATTGTAAGAAAAAGAGCTATTTATAATGAAGGTGTAAAAAGTACATTAAAGCTTTATGAGAATATGATGGATATAAAGTCCCATGGATTAAAAATTGTACCTCATAAATTAGAAAAGAATTCTGTTGTAATGCCTTATATGAAGAATATAACTTTATCGAATTATTTAAAAGAAATAATTAAAATAGATAAGGACAAGTTTGTGAATATATTTGACAGATTGTATGAGTATATTTTGTCATCCTCAGAACATGTTTCGTCAGAGTTTAATGCATTGTGTAATGATCAAACTCGAGAGTTAAATTGGGGAATAATTTTAAAGAAGGCATATATTGAGCTTATTCCTTTAAATAGTTTTTATGTAGATGATGAAATACTATTTTTTGACCAAGAATTTGTAAGGAATAACTATCCAGCTAAATATATTCTCTTTAGAGCATTAAATTATATGTATTATTTTGCACCTCATGTAAATGATATTATTTCATTAGATATACTTAAGGAAAAATATGAACTCACTGAACTTTGGAATATTTTTGTGGCGGAAGAAAATAAATTTCTTGCGAGTGTTAGAAATCATGAATTGTATAAACAGTTCTATAAATGGGCAGCAATAGATAAAAATAGAATGTATAATAATGCAAAAGTACTAGCAGGAAACATAGAAAGTATTTCAGAATACCAAGTAACACCAAAAATGAAAAATATATGGGCAGTGCAATTGGATTTGCTTAAAGCTTTTATAGAAGTATGTGAAAAAAATAAATTAAAATATTATATAATTTATGGAACTCTTCTTGGTGCTGTTAGACATAAAGGATTTATACCGTGGGATGATGATATTGATGTTACTATGCCAAGGGAAGACTATGAGAAATTAAAAAAAATTTCTGCTAATGAATTTAAAGAACCTTATTTTTTTCAAATGCCAGAAAATGATGCAGATTGTTTTTATAATGGATATTCAAGGCTTAGAAATAGTGATACAACAGGAATTAGTGTCATGGATATTGGTCATGACTGTAATAATGGAATATGGATAGATATACTGCCGTTAGATACTTGTGTAAGTGATCAGAAGAAATTAAAAAGGAAAGTTAAATATATAAATATATTTCAAAAATTAATTTATGCAAAAGTATATGGTAAGGATTATGAAAAATTTTTGAATATGAGCAAGTTTCAGTGGAAGCTATGCTGTTTTGTAGCACGCTTAGTTAAGCATAACTGGCTATGTAGACTTCTAAATACTGCTATTACAGCTTATAGTAAAACAGATACAGAATATGTAGGGATTTTTACTCATTATGCTAGATACCAAGTATTTGATAAAAGTAATTTCGAATCATCAGTAGAATTAGAGTTTGAAGATTTAGAGTTAAAAGCTCCAATAGGATATAAGCGCTGCTTAGAAATGTCTTTGGGAAGAGATTATATGAAATATCCTTCTTTAGAAGAACGAAAACCACATCATAAAGGAATTTTTAATACAGAATATTCTTATAAAAAATATAGAGATTTATTTTTTGATATATTTAGAGATTGCGAAAATAAGATAATCATATTATTTGGTGCAGGATTAATGTTTGAAGATTATATGAGAAAAAATAGTAAAAAGCACACACCAGCTTTTCTTGTAGATAATGATAAGGGCAAATGGGGAACTAAAAGGCATGAAATTGAAATAAGAAATCCAAAGGAAATTCTTAAGATACAAAAAGAAAAACGTAAAGTTATTATTTGCAGCGTTCATTATCGTGAGATTGAAAAACAGCTTAATAACATGGGGGTAGAGGACTATTACATATATATACAGGAAAAAGAATGGATGATTGAAGAAGAATAAAACTAAGCTTTAAATATTATCATTGAAGATAATATAACCACATAATTAAGCATTGCAACTAAACTAATATATAAAGTAGGGGATGAAACATGAAAAAGTATAAAATAGGATATGTGCCTGGAGTGTTTGATTTATTTCATATTGGGCATTTAAATTTGCTTAGAAATTCTAAAGAAAGATGCGAGTATTTGATAGTGGGAGTTTTAACTGATGAGCTTGTTGCTCATTTTAAGGGGAGAAAACCATACATTCCTTTTGAAGAACGGATTGCTATAGTAGAATCTATAAAATATGTTGATAAAGTTGTACCAGTATCATTTGATAATACAGTAAAAATAGATGCGTGGAAGTTGTATCATTATGACTGTCATTTCTCGGGAAATGATCATGGATCTGATTGGGATTACGATTTAAAGCAATTGCGTGATGTTGGATCTAATATGGAATTTTTTCAGTATACCGAAGGAACTAGTTCTACAAAAATTAAACAATTAATTGAAAAATCATTAATTTAGAGGTGAACTTCAATGTATACTTTTGATGTTTTTGATACGCTTATTACTCGGAAAACTGCAACGCCTGAAGGTATCTTTGCATTGATACAAAAAAAAATACAGAGAAATAAAGAGTATTTAGGATTTTCAGAGTACATAAAAAATAATTTTTATCATCTACGTATAAATGCAGAGGTATTAGCTAGATATACCTACTGTGCGGTTGGTGGAGCAGAGGACATAACATTAGAACAAATATATGAAGCGATGAGCATGACAGGAAGCGTTGCAGGGGAAGAAGTTCAAAAACTCATATCTTTGGAGAAAGAGACAGAACTTGAGAATGTTGTAGGTATAAATATTAATATTAATAAAATAAAGCAGCTTATTGCAAGTGGAGAACATGTTGTGCTTATATCTGATATGTATTTAGATAAACAAACAATTCAAGAAATGCTTATAAAAACTGATTCAGTTTTTAAGTATATAAATTTATATGTATCATCAGAATATAAAAAGTCTAAGTGGAGTGGGAATTTATATAAGATTGTTAAAACTAATGAAAAAGCTGAATATAAAAATTGGATACACTGTGGGGATAACAAAATTTCAGATATCAAATCAGCAGAAAAGTTTGGCATAAAAACGCAATTATTTGACTTTGAAGCATTTATAGAATGCGAAAAAGAGATTATAAAAAATAATAAGGAAAATCTTTTTGTGCAATTAACAATAGGTTCTACAAGAAATGTAAGGCTTAATGAGAATCTTGCAGGACCGGCTGCCATAGGTGCTTCTGTTGGAGCAGTTATACTTTTTCCATATGTGTGGTGGATACTTCAGGAAAGTCTTAGAAAAGGAATTAAAAGATTATATTTCATTGCAAGAGACGGTTTTGTATTAAAAGAAATTGCAGATATTATTATTGAAAAGCACAAGTATAATATTTCAACCTATTATATATATGGGTCCAGACTTGCATGGAGAATTCCTTCGTTCAGTAAGAAAAATAATGATTTATTTAAACTTATGAGATGGTCTTATGCAAGTAAAATTAAAGATGTTAAGGCTTTAGCAGAGTTTCTTGAAATTCCAGTTGAGGATTTAAAAAGTTTTTTACCAGAAAGTTTAAAGAACAAAGATATTAAGTTAACTGAACCTTTTATTGCATTATTGATGAAGAAATTAAATGATAATAATGAGTTTAAAAAGTATTTTAAGGAAGCACATAAAGAAAAAAGAGAACTGGTTGTTGAATATTTAAAACAAGAGATAGATATAACTGATGATAATTTTGCATTTGTTGATCTTGCAGGAGGAGGACTTACCCAAGGCTGTATGGCAGATCTTATGAGCGACTTTTATGATAAAAAAATAAGAAATTTCTTTTTTAAGCTAGATCAAATGAATGTTATGAACAATTGTATCTACTATGATTTTATTCCAAGTTTTTTGCATTTAAGCTTGATTATAGAAATGCTATGTAGAGCACCTCATGGACAAACTATGCGTTATTGTAGAGAAAATGATAAAATTGTTCCGGTGCTTAAGCAAGATGAAGGTGAGGCGCTAGTAAAGCATGGGTTCAATGAGTATCTAAATGGAATAAAAAAAATTACTGAGTATTACGCTTTAATTCTAAGAAATAATTATATTCAAGGAGATAATCTAGAACTTCTTCTTAAATACATGGAATATATAACTAAGACTCCAGATAAAGAAATTCTTGATTTTTTTGGAGGAATGCCTAATAGTGTATCTGGTCGTGAAAAAGAGATTATAGAATTTGCTCCAAGATTATCTAAAAAAGAAATTTGTTCTATTTTTTTATTTAGAACAAATGAGCCGTTAGAAAATTATTATAAAGGATCAAGTTTAGAATATTCTGTTTTAAGGGCTACAGAAGAAGAGAAGAGAAAAATTGAATATTATAAAAAGCACAATAATTTATTTTTAGGCAACTTAGTGCGAATGTTTCAGAAAATAATTAGTAAAAAAGAGCTTTATGGGTTAGCAGCTAATTTTCCATGTGAAATGCTTGGTGAGCAAGTTGTTTTATATGGAGCTGGCAAATTAGGTAAAGATTTATATAGAAAAATAAATCATTCCTCAAATAGTCATATAGTTATGTGGGTAGATAAGAATTATAAAGAGTATAGAAAAAAGGTATACAAAGTTGTTGACCCGGATGAAATATGTAATGTAGAGTATGATAATATTATAATAGGTGTTTTAAATAAAGAGTTATCAGAAAGCATACGTGAAGAATTAATTGGTAGAGGAATACCTAATGAAAAAATATTATGGATAAATTTAAATAAAATATGGTTATAGTATATTGTTTCGGTATGTAGGAAATGATTACCTATAGCTAAGTGGTTTCTATCCTAGAAAAGCTGAAGAGAAATTAGGATGGTGGGCGAAAAGAGACATAACAGAAGTGTGCAGAGATGCTTGGAAATATGAAAAATTATGTAATTAAAAAAGTATAAGGAGTATTCTATAATGGCAAAAATAAGTATAATTATTCCATGTTATAACATTGAAAAATATCTAGAGAGATGCATCGATTCACTTGTAAATCAAACCATAGGAATAAAGAATTTAGAATTGATTTTTATAGATGATGCATCTACAGACTCAACCTTTTCAATATTACTAGATTTAGAAAAAAAATATCCTGACTCGGTCATGGTTGTTCAATCTTCTGTAAATTTAAAACATGGAGGAGCTAGAAATCTTGGAGTTCAGTATGCATCCTGCGAGTATATTTCATTTGTTGATGCTGATGACTGGGTAGATTTAGATATGTACGAAAAGCTTTATTCTAAATTAGAAGAATATAGATATGATGTGGTATCTTGCAGATATATAGGAGAAGGCGCAAGAAAAGGACAAGGCTTTGTAGGAAATAAAGACCAAAAAATAATAATTAAAAAAAATGACTTTAAAGATTTAAAAGAAAATTGGTTTTTGAACTTTGGTGAAGGTGGAGTTTGGGGAAGAATATATAAAAAATCGATTATAGATGAAAATAATATTACTTTTCCAGAGGGAGTAATATATGAAGACTCATACTGGGGATATGTATTTAGAATTTATGTTCAAAGCATTTATATTGTAGAGGAACAGATGTATCATTATTATGGTCATCTTGATTCTGCCATAGGTACTATGGATAAATTTAATTTCTCAGATAAACTGACAGTAGAACTCATGAAATTGGATAAGTATAAAGAATTAGGAATTATGGCAGTTTGCTATGAAGAAATTGAACTGGATTTTATAAGGGGATTTTATTATGAAGTGGCTAAATTATTGATTATAGGATGCGACCCGGTGCCGTGTGAGATACTTGTTAAAATAACTGAGATATTAAAAAAAGCCTTTCCTAATTATAAAGAAAATTCATTATTAGAAAACTATATAATTATTAATAATGAATTTGGAAAATTTGTAGAGAATTTAAAGGCTAATTTCAATAAGGATGATTGGAAAGAATTTGCTAAAACTTATGCTAATGCATAAAAAGTAAGTTGATTGTAAATAAAGAAACTTATTCAAATATTATAATTTATCATATGATAACAAAGATATAATAATATTAAAATGTACTTAATTAGTTAAGTTGCAGAAGAATTAAGGATAGTTAAGCTTTTATGAATATTCATAGTAAAATGTATGGAGGAAAATTATGTTTGATTTTTTATTAGTAGGTAGTGGACTTGCTGGGATGACAGCGGCGAGAATATTAGCAGAAAAAGGGAAAAAGGTTCTCGTTATAGATAAAAGAAATCATATAGGTGGAAATATATATGATTATTATAATGAGGAAGGGATTTTAATACATAAATATGGGCCACATATTTTTCACACAAATAATAAAGAAGTTTTTGAATTTTTAAGTAGATTTACACAATGGCGAGAGTATCAACATAAAGTTTTATCTTATGTAAATGGTATGCTTGTACCAATGCCCATAAATTTAGATACAATTAACATGCTTTATAATACAAATTATGATTCATTAACTATAAAAGATTTTTTTAATAGCGTTAGAGAAAATGTAGAGGCAGTTAATAATTCCAAGGATGTAATAGTGAGTCAGGTGGGAGAAGAGTTATACAAGTTATTTTTTGAAGGCTATACTAAGAAACAATGGGATTTATATCCTTATGAATTAGGGAAAGAAGTAACTTCAAGAGTTCCTACAAGATATAATAGAGACCCAAGATATTTTATAGATAAATATCAAGGCATGCCTAAGCATGGTTATACTAAAATGGCTGAAAATATCATTAATCATGAAAATATCAAAGTTATGCTAAATACAAGTTTTAAGGAAATAAAAGATGAAGTAAAATATTCCAAAGTTATTTTTACTGGATGTATAGATGAGTTTTTTAAAGAGAAACATGGAAAGCTTCCTTATAGGTCATTAAAGTTTATAGAAGAAACCTATGATAAAGAATGCTATCAGTCAGTAGGAGTTGTTAATTATCCTAATGATTATGATTATACAAGAATTACAGAATATAAATATCTTACAGGTCAAAAACACGAAAAAACAACCATAATGAAAGAAATTTCAAATGCTGATGGGGAACCATATTATCCAATTCCAAAGGCAGAAAATAAGCACATTTATGAGTTGTATAAGGATGAAGCAGAGAATACTAAAAATGTATATTTTTTAGGTAGGCTTGGAACATACAGTTATATGAATATGGATGCTGTTGTTTACCAGGCACTAGAATTTTGTGAACATAAACTATGCATATAAAAATGAACTATGTTAGTGCTAGAGTGAAATACCTCTAGTTTTTTTATACTCAAACACTTTAAAGTTATAAAATATTACCGATAATTAAAATATTGTGTAAAATAGATAGAAAGATTAATGATTTTTATGAAGAATTTAGGAAAGAAGAAAAGAGGCATTACTATATGAAATCAATAGGAATAGTAATTTGTAATTATAATAAAAGAGATTATGTATTGAAGTGTATACAGTCGGTTTTAGAATCTAAAATGCAGAATTTTGATCTATATGTCGTTGATAATGCATCAGTAGATGATTCGGTTGCGATGATACAAAAAGAATATGGAGATAAGCTTAACCTTATTGTTAATAAGGAAAATTTAGGAGGTTCTGGAGGCTTTAATGCTGGACTTAGAATAGCGCTTGAAAAAGGCTATAAATATTTAATGTGCCTTGATAACGATGTTTTAGTTGACGAAGAGGCTATAGGGGAATTATATAACTTTTTAGAAACTCATGATGATGTAGGCATGGTTGGCTCTAAAGTTTATCATATGAATAATCCTAATTTAGTGCAGCAGTTTGGAATAAATATTGATTTTAAAGATTATTGTGTTGAATCAAAATATTTAAATTATGTTGAAGATGGAAATATGCCAGAAGTAGTTTATTCAGATAGTGTAGCAGCATGCTCGCTTATGGTTAGAAGTTCTGTAGTAAAAGAAATAGGTGTGATGCCTGAGGAAAATTTTCTATATTGGGATGATACAGAATGGGGATATCTTTGTAATTTAGCAGGATATAAGGTTGCATCTTATGGAAAATCAAAGGTGCTACACGCAATGGGAGCGAAAAAAGAAAGTGAAAATACTTTTCCAACTTATTACGCATGGAGAAATTGGATTTTATTCTTTATCAAATACACACCTGTAGAAAAACTAGAAGAAATGACAAGAATGTTTTTAGGATCAATATTTAATACGGTTTATGAGGCACTTTATAAAGGAGAAAAAAACAGAATGAAAACAATTATGTATGCTTATGATGATGCATTGCATCAAATGCTGGGAAAAGCAACAGAAGATAAAATCTTTAAATTAGAGTTAAGTGATGAAAAATTAGAGGAATTAGTAAGAGAGAAAAGTAGGATTTATATAAGTGATGATGGTTACGAAAACTATGGACAATATCTGTTTGAAAAAATAAAAAACATAAATCCTAGGGTAGAGCGTGTAAGAGATGTTGCAAGTGGTATAGATATTAATTTTACAATGTGTGATTACATATTTACAATGGATGATCTTAGCTTAAAAACTATATATGTTGATATATATGAAAATATTTTAGCTACAGAAAATGACGTTTTGAGAGTTATTAATTATAACTACAGTAAAGAGGCTTTTATATATGCCCAGCAGCCTTTATTTTTACATATGGCAGAGAAAATACGAAAAAGTAATTCAGAAAATATTAAATAATTAATACATAAGTAAATATATTAAATTTACTTATATAAATAAAAATGGTTAGAAATGAAATAAATACATTGATAATAATTATAAATTGTTAATTAAATAAGGTGAGGGTATTATGATATCAATAAGCATATGTTTGATAGTGAAAAATGAAGAAGTTGTTCTTTCAAGGTGTTTAGATAGTCTTAAAGGAATTGGAGACGAAATAATTATTGTAGATACAGGATCTACGGATAACACAAAAAAAATTGCAACAAAATATACAGATAAAATATACGATTTTAAATGGATAGATGATTTTGCAGCAGCAAGGAATTTTGCTTTTTCAAAAGCCACTAAAGATTATATTTATAGTGCAGACGCAGATGAAATTCTCAATAATGAAAACCATAAAAAGTTTATAGAAATTAAGCAGGTATTATTAGAAGAAATAGAAATAGTGCAAATGAAGTATACTAATCAATTACAGTATGGAACTACATATAATTTTAATACAGAATATAGACCTAAGTTATTTAAGAGATTAAGGACTTTTACATGGATTGACTCTATTCATGAAACTATAAGGATTGAACCTGTAATTTATGATAGTGACATTGAAATAATTCATATGCCTGAGACTAATCATGCAGAAAGGGATTTTAAGACTTTTTTAACAGTGATAAAAAGAGGAGAAAGGTTGTCTTCAAGGCTTTTAAGTATGTATGCTAAAGAATTATTCATTTCAGGAAAAGCTTTTGATTTTAAATCAGGTCTTGAATACTTTAAGGGTGTCTTATATGACGAAGAACGCTCAAATGATGAGATAAAATATGCTATATGCATAATTTCTAAAGGATATCGCTTAAATAATGATGTATATAATTTCTTGAAGAATTGCATGAAAGGAGTGGCAGATAAGCCTTGTTCAGAGCTTTGTTATGAATTAGGAGAATATTATTACGAATTAAAAGATTATGATGAAGCTATAATATGGTATTACAATGCAGCCTTCGAAACAGAAAGTTTTTTAAACGTTCATTATAATGGAGATTATCCATTAAGGCGCTTAGGGGAATGCTATGACGCTATAGGAAATAAGGAAGAAGCAGAAAATTATATGAAAATGTCTGTAAATTGGTCAATACCTGAAAGCGAAGATGGAAGAATTTAACCTATGTGGTTTTATAGTAAAGAGGGATCTAGTGAATGGCTCAATGTATATAATTCAAAACATTAATAGATAAATTAGAATTATAATTAAAGATTTAAATTACAATTACGAAAATAGAAATAGTTGTAATGAGTAAAGTGATTTAAAAACTATTGAAGAATTTATTTTAAGTTGAATAATTTAAACATTAATACAATGCAAGAGAGTAGACAGAGAGGCAATTGTCAAGAAGGAGGTTTTCATATGCAATTAATGCATAATATGTATTCTTTAAAAGTATACAATAATTATAAGAAATCAGTAAGTGATATTACTAAACGCACACAAAATATATCTTCAGGTAAAAAGATAAGTTCTGCTAAGGACGACCCTAAAAAAATAGGGCAGTTAGACAAATTAAAAATAAGTTTATCGAGTCGTAGTCAAGCAGAGCAAAATGTGCAGGATGTTAATTCAATGATTCAAACTTATGATGGAGCGCTTCAAGAAACGAATAATAGTATAAACAGGCTTAAAGAATTGGTTACACAAGCAGGAAATAACACTTATAGTGACGGTGACCGTGAAGCTCTTCAGAAAGAAATAGATGAACTAAAAAGTTCTATAAATGATTTGGCAAATAATACATCTTATAATGGCATACAGCTCTCGCAAAGTAATGGGACGACAAGAAAAGCTAACGTTGGAGAGCTAGCAGGTGAGTCGATTGATATCCCATATTTTGATGTATCAACTACTGGATTAAACCTTGACAATATAGATATTACAACTTCTTCAAATGTTGATAATTATCTTAATGAAATTGATACAGCAGGGGCGACAATAGCATCAATAAGAAGCAAATATGGGGCTTTAGAGACATCATTGCAGGATTCATTAAATAATTATGATGAAATGAATGATACAATGCAATCAAATGAAAGTGATTTAGAGGATGCTGACATAGCAAGTGAGTATCTTTCTTATTCAAGCTCTCAAATGCTAATGCAGGCAGGAATTTCATTGATGGCACAAAGTAATCAGCTGCCTCAAGATTGCTTAAATCTATTAGTTACGAGTTTATAATTCATTGCTTTATTTTGAATTATAAAGCAGGATAAATAAAAAATAGGATTTGTTTTTGCAAATCCTATTTTTGTAGGAAAGAAATAAATGGATAAAATTATTAGTTGTCATTATTTTATTTAAATAAAATGCTAATTTATAAGTGGTTCAATGTATGTATGAAATAATATAGAAAAGGAATAATGCCAATATGAATATTAAAGTATCAATAATTGTACCTGTATATAACAGTAGAAAGTATCTAAGAAGATGTCTTGATTCCATTGTAAGTCAATCTTTAGAGGAAATAGAAATAATATTAATTAATGATTTTTCTACCGATGAAAGCATAGGAATTCTAAAGGAGTATAAACAAAAATATAGAAGTAAAATTATTATAATAGATTTAAAAGAAAATAAGAAACCTGGTGGGGCTAGAAATGAAGGAATGAAAATTGCAAAGGGAGAATATATAGGGTTTGTTGATAGTGATGACTACGTAGAAAAAGAGATGTATGAGGAATTATATAAATTAGCCAAGCAGGGAAATTATGATATGGTAGATTGTGGATTTGATAATAAAAGTGCTGGGAAAATGGCGCTATCAACAGTCAAAGAAGTATGGGGAGAATTGAATACTGAGAAAAGACGTCATCTTATTGCATATCCAGGGTTTGTATGGAGTAAGATTTTTAAAAGAAGCATATTAATTGATAATAATATAAGGTTTAGAGAAAAAATAACGTTTGAAGATGTCGATTTTTTACCTATTGTTATGCTATATTTAAAAAATGTCTATGCCTCAGATCTTGTTTTATACTATTATACCAATAATTCTAAATCAATTACGAGTGATTCACATGTGAAAATCCAAATAAATGATAAAATGGAAGCTTTGAGGTGCTTGGTTAAAAAATTCAAAGAGCTTAATGTTTATGGAGATTATAAGGATGAAATTACATTTACGATATACAACATGTATATATATATGGTTAAATTTTATGCTCTAGGTGGAAGTGAAGAAAATGTAAATTACGAAATGTTTAGAGAGCTTCAGGAATTTTTCTTTGAATTAGTAGACTATGATTATCATACTAATAAATATATTTTAGATTTGGATAAGAAAAAAAGAATGTATGCAGAACTAAATAATGCCGATTATAGACTGATTTTAGATACGTGTTTAAATAAATAAAGAAAGAAATGATAAATTATTAAAAGATATTTACGATAGTATAATTATATATGAATTTTTAGGAGGAGGAAATTATGAGTAATGTAGGTGTTTCGAGTATAATAAATAGTATATATTCATCAATAACAAGTTCAGATCAAGCGAAAATTTCACCTAAATTATCGGAATACTTATCTGATGCAAAAAAAGATTCCGAAGATTTAGTTAAAATTATAAATAAATTGTACAAAGAAGCAAAATCAAAGACAAGTACAATTATGGGAGTAAGTTTTACTAGTGCAGAATTAAATTCGGATCCGAGTTTATCTTCAACCACGAAAGTTACAAGTACGTTTACGAAGTTATTTGGAAAATTTATAAAAGCTTATAATGACTTTGTTGATCATACTGATAGTTATGATGATAAGGGACTTAAGAATTTGAAAAAAAATATGACAAAAATTATTAATGACCAATCTTCAGGATTATCTGACATTGGGGTTACAATTGATGATAAAGGAAAACTTAAATTAGATGAAGATAAATGTAACGATGCAGTTTCAAAGGGAAAACTTGGTGAATTTATAAACAATAACAAGGGACGTAAAGGTTTTTTTTATGAAATAAAAAAAATAGCTGCAAATTTAAAAAGCAATAATACTTATTATTTAAGTGATAACTTAAAAAAAATTATTCAAAGTGCAAATAATACGACAAATAATTTAAACAATATTAATTCTTCGAGTCAATTTGATACTTATGCTTAAGTGAATAGTATTGAATAAATGACTAAAAATATTATAGGATGAAAAATAAAAAATTGGAAAGTATAAATAATTATAAAGTTTAATTAAAGGTGACAATTAACAAGAAAGGTACTAGTGCTTGTGGTAAAGCTTGTTATTTATCACTTTTTTTATTTGTTGCAAATTTTACTTGAGCTTATAAAAATAAAACAAATTTAGCGATTATAATATCGAAATCTACAGCATATTACAATATTTTAAGATTAAATAAAAATGCATAAATTTTGAATAATCTTGCCGTAATATTGGATTAAACAACATTTTATAACCAATATAGTAATAAATACAACAATTTATATATATTATATAAAAAAAAATATGGAAAATTTGCTCGGATTATTCTATAATTAAATTATATAGTCTAAATGGTGTAAAATTTAGAAAGCTACTATTTGGGTTTCATACTTAATATTCTAAAAATTAAGTTATATCATAATAACAAATTTATAAGGGAGTGAGATTATGGGGATAGATTTTATTGGAAGTGATTCAACTTATGATTTAGTCAAATTAGGGTTAAATGCTTCTGACGTTAGATCAAAGACAATTGCTAACAATATGGCTAATATAAATACAAAAGATTACAAAAGGTTTAATGTTGTTTTTGAAGAAAATTTAAAAAACGGAACTTCTTCATCTGGATTAGAATTAAAGAAAACTAATTCTAAGCATATTGGAGATGATGATTCAAGTGGTGATTACATATCAATTGATAGAGATAATAGTACTAGTATGAGAAGTGATGGTAATAACGTTGATTTAGATATTGAAAAAGTAAATCAAGCGGCCAATACACTTAAATATAATGCATTAGTAACTAGGATAAACAGTGAATATAACAATATGAAAACTGTACTAAAGTAAAAAAATTGGGTTTGTATAATTATTAGGGTAAAAAAACAAGATATCAAGGCTATAAAATGAGGGGGAAGAGAGATGAATGCATTTAGTTCTATGCAAATTAGTGCAACAGGGCTTTCGGCAGAAAGATTAAGAATGGATACCATAACATCAAATATGGCAAATGCAAATACAACGAGGAGTGCTGATGGAAGCGGCCCATATGTTAGAAAGGTGGCAGTATTTCAGGAAGCTCTTGATGCGAATAAGGATATGGCGGGGGTAAAAGCTGTAAAGATTGAAAAGGATCCGTCACCACTTAGAAAAGAATATGATCCGACAAATCCAGATGCAGATGCCAATGGATATGTTACAAAGCCTAATGTAAATGTATTAAATGAAATGGCAGATATGATGGTAGCCACAAGGTCTTATGAGGCTAATGTTGATACATTTAATGCTTTGAAAAGTATGTTTTCAAAAGCTTTAGAGATAGGAAAGTAGGGGTATGAGAAATGAAAATAGAGGATAAATTTGCACAAAATGAGGTTTTATTTAACAGTAAGTTTAATAAACTTGACAATGGTAATGAAAATAATGAACAAAATAATGGTGTTAATTTTGGAGATGTGTTAAAAAAGTCTTTAGATGATGCTAATGATAAAATGACACAGGCTGATCTTACTACATCAAAGTTTGTTAAAGGTGAAGATGTAAGCGTTGATGACATGATGATTAAAAGCCAGGAAGCTAGTTTGAATTTGCAATTTTTAGCTCAAACTAGAGATAAACTATTAGATGGATATAATCAATTAATAAAGATGCAATTGTAGTAGGGTGAGGAGAGCAAAATAATGAAGAAACTTTTGGAAAAGGTTAAGGGGCTTTTAGAAAAGTTTAAATCCCAGAGCAGAAGAGTGAAAATTGCTATAATAGCTTCGATTTTAGCGCTTGTTATAGCAATTGCTAGTGGGATTTTCTACTCATCTACCAATAAGTACCAAGTTTTATTTTCTAATCTTGATGAAGGAAATGCACAAACTGTAATAAAATATTTAAATGATAATAAGATTGATGCAAAAATAGATAATAGTACAAATACTATTAGTGTTCCTCAAGACCAAGTTGACAAATTAAGACTTACATTAGCACCCAATCTTACAACAGAAAGTAAAGGGTATGAGCTTATGGACGGTGGAAGCTCTTTTGGGATGACGGATGAGGAGTTTAAAATTAAAGAAGTTAGAATGCAGGAAGGAGAACTAGAAAAGACTATAAAGAGTTTTCCTCAGGTGCAGGACGCAAGAGTACATATTACGCAAGCAGAAGATTCTGTATTTGCAAAGGATAAGCAAGCAGGTAAGGCTGCTGTATACTTAAAACTTAAAACTGGACAAACTATTGACGATGATCAAGTGAAATCTATAGTAGCTTTGGTATCAGGAGCCACAGCAAATGTTCCCAAGGAAAACATAGATGTTATTGATGACAAGATGAATTTACTAACTAAAGATATGAATAGTGATGATAAAGATTCAGTGAGTTCTGATACGTTATCAAAACAGCAGACAGCAGAAAAAGCATATGAAGATAAATTACAGAAAGCAATTATAAGTATACTTGAACCAGTTGTTGGTAAAGATAAAGTAAAAGTGTCTGTTAATGCAGATTTAGATTTTGATTCAAAGCAGAAGACACAGACAGTGGTTGATCCTAATAAAGTTATTGTTAGTCAAGAAAATTCTAAAGAAGCAAATACTGCAGGGACAGGTACAGATAGTCAGAGTCCTGTGGATAATAATATGAGCAATCAGATTACTAATAGTGCTACTAATAATTCAACTTCGAGTAAAGAAGATCAAAAAACTAACTATGATACAGGAAAAACTGAGTCAAAAGTTATTAGTGCACCAGGAGAAGTTAAAAGACTTACAGCATCAGTTATGATTGATGGAAATTTAGATGATACAACTAAGCAGGCA
Source organism: Clostridium sp. BL-8 (assembly GCF_002006495.1). Classification (NCBI taxonomy): domain Bacteria; kingdom Bacillati; phylum Bacillota; class Clostridia; order Eubacteriales; family Clostridiaceae; genus Clostridium; species Clostridium sp. BL-8. The sequence goes on along the minus strand of NZ_LZZL01000013.1, from coordinate 33,943 downwards.
CTTGAGACACAAGTTGCAAATGCAATTGGACTTGATACAAGTAGGGGAGATCAAGTTTCAGTACTTGGAATGGCATTTGATACAAGCTCTCAAGATCAAGCTAAGTCAGAATTGGATGCAATGAATGCAGCTGAGGCAGCAGCAAGTAAAAATAGGATGATGGTGATTGCAGGAGTTTTAGGGGCAATAGTTTTAGCTGGAGCGGTTACAGGTGCAGTGATCTTAATGAGAAGAAGAAGAAGGAAGAGAGCAGAAGAAGATCAAATACTAGATACATTAATTGATGATAGTATAATACCTAAGGAACCAGAAGCTTTTGAACCAATAGAATTCGAGTCTAAAACGCAAAAATCTCATCTAGAAGATGAAATAAAGAAATATGCAATTGAAAAACCAGATCAAGTTGTAGAAATAATCAGGTCATGGTTGACAGAAAATGAGAGGTGATAGATAGATATGCCAAAGGAACAAAACCAATTAACAGGAGTGCATAAGGCCGCAATTCTATTTATAACACTTGGTCCAGAAGCTTCATCTGGTATATTGAAAAAATTACCAGAAAGTGATATTCAAAAAATAACTTATGAAATTGCTAATATCACTTCTGTTACTTCAGAGCAGAGAGAAGAAATATTAAATGAATTTTTACAAATAAATAAAGCTAGGGATTACATAATTGAAGGCGGTATGGACTATGCTAAGACATTACTTTCAAAAGCATTAGGATCTCAAAGGGCTAGTGAAATATTGGAAAAGGTGTCAGAGGCTACAGCTCAATACAGACCTTTCTCAATTGCAAGAAAGGCAGATTCTCATCAATTATTAAATGTAATAATATCAGAGCAGCCGCAGACAATAGCACTTATATTATGTTATCTACAAGCAGATAAAGCTGCACAAGTAATGGCAGAGTTACCAGAAGAAACACAAAGTGAAGTTGCTTATAGAATAGCTACTATGAATAATACATCTCCAATGGTAATTAAAGAAATAGAGTCAGTACTTGAAAGTAAATTATCTTCAGTAGTAAGAACAGAGATGACAAGCTTAGGTGGTGTAGAGACTTTAGTAGGTATTTTAAATCAAGTTGATAGAACAACTGAAAAGAATATTACTGAAAGCTTAGAAAGAGAAGACGCTGAGCTTGCAGATAGAGTTAAGAGCTCCATGTTTGTATTTGAAGATATTGTTTCTCTTGATGATGTATCTATTCAAAGAATTCTTAGAGAAGTTGATGCTTCAGATCTTGCCCTTGCACTTAAAGGATGTTCTGATGAAGTTGCAAATTGTATTTATAGAAATCAATCTAAGAGAGCAGCTGCTGCATTGAAGGAAGATATGGAATTCTTAGGACCAGTAAGAATTACGGATGTTGAAAAAGCACAACAAAAGATTGTTTCTGTTATTAGAAGGTTAGATGATGCTAATGAAATCATCATAGCAAGAGGTGGAGAAGATGCAATCATCGTATAGCTTAATAAAAAAAGGATTTGCAAAAGAGGGAAATAGCAAGGTTATTTCAACAGAATATGTTAGTAAGAAGTCAGTATTAGAAGGCTTCGAAGAACTAAAAGAAGAAAGCGAAGAAAAAGTACCTCAAATTGATCCAGAAGAACTTTTAAAGAAATATGAAGATATTGGTCAGAGAATAATAGAAGATGCAAAAAGAGAAAAGCAGGCAATAACTTTAAGAGCTCAAATGGAAGCTAACGCTACTGAGAAAAAAGCCTATGAAAAAGGTTATGAGCAAGGGCTTAAAAATGGATATGATGACGGCTATAAAAAAGCTTATGATGAGACAATAGATGGAGCTAAAGCGGAGGCTTCTGAAATTGTGAACAAAGCAGATATACTTTTAAAATCAGCACACGAGAATTATGAAAAATATTTAGAAGCAAAAAAAGAAGAAGTAGTGAAATTGGCATTAGAAATAGCAGAAAGCATCGCTCAAAAGGAATTAAGTAGAGATGATGCTATGAATGCAATTATTGAAGAAGCTTTTAAGATTTCAAAAGGAGAAGATAATGTTATTTTAAAGGCAAATTCGATCCATGTAGAAGAATTAAAAGCTGAAGTTAAAAGATGGAAAGTATCTTATGGTATAAAGAACGAAATTTTTGTAATTACCGATGAATCTATGAAGCCAGGAAATGCAGTATTGGAAAAACCAAGCGGTATAGTAAAAGTAGGAATAGAAATCGGTATGGAACAAATACGCAAAGCGATATTAGGATAATTTATACAGTTCACAGTTTACAGCTTACAGTTATGGAGTAGGTCTCCAAAGGAATTATTAAATTAAAATATTCTTAACATAATTGTTAACTGGATAGTGTAAACTGCATGCTGTGTGTTGTAAAGGGGTAATTCTAAAATGCTTGATTTGGACTTGGATTTTAGTAGATTAATAAAAAAGGTAAATAACACTTCGACTATATATAGTGAAGGCGTTGTTAAGAAAGTAATAGGTCTTACCATTGAAGTACAAGGTATTAAGGCATTTGTTGGGGAACTTTGTGTAATATATAACGAAAGAAATATTCCAATAAATTGTGAAGTTGTCGGATTTAAAGATGAATTTGTAATTTTAATGCCACTTGATGAGCTTATAGGAATATCACCAGGCTGTAGAGTTGTACCACAGCATAAACCATTAAGTGTTAGATGTTCAGATAAATTACTTGGGCACATAATTGATGGACTTGGAAAGCCAATTGATTGCGAAAGTATAGCGATGGATGGAGAAGAGTATCCTTTAGAAAATGATGCTCCAGATCCTTTGAAGAGAAAGAGAATACAAGAAATAATGCCAACGGGGATAAGGGCTATAGATGGCTTTTTAACCTGTGGAGATGGCCAGAGAATTGGTATATTTGCAGGAAGTGGAGTAGGTAAGAGTACAACTCTCGGAATGATAGCAAGAGAAGCTAAGGCAGATGTAAATGTAATAGCTTTAATTGGAGAAAGAGGAAGAGAAGTCAGGGAATTTATAGAAAAAGATTTAGGACCTGAAGGTATGAAAAAGTCGGTTGTAGTATGTGCTACCTCGGACAAACCTGCATTAATAAGAATTAAGGGAGCATTAACGGCTACGGCAATAGCGGAGTACTTTAGGGATAAAGGTAAAAAAGTTATTCTTATGATGGATTCGGTTACAAGATTCGCTATGGCTCAAAGAGAAGTTGGACTTGCAATAGGAGAACCACCAGCTACAAAAGGGTATACTCCTTCAGTATTCGCAAAGCTTCCAAAACTCATGGAAAGATCTGGAACATCAAGCGATGGATCCATAACTGCATTTTATACTGTACTTGTTGATGGTGATGACTTTAATGAACCTATAGCAGATGCTGTTAGAGGTATATTAGATGGACATATAGTTTTATCTAGAGATTTAGCACATAAAAACCATTATCCTGCTATTGATGTTTTAAACAGTGTCAGCAGACTTATGAGTCAAATAGCACCTGAAGAGCATAAAGAAGCAGCATCCATAGCTAGAGATCTTTTAGCAACGTATAAGGACTCAGAAGACTTAATTAACATAGGTGCTTATGTTAAAGGAAGTAATAAAAAGATTGATATGGCTGTTAATTATAATGATCAGCTGAATAGCTTTTTATGTCAAGGAATTGATGAAAAATCAAGCTTTGAAGAGACAGAGGCTGCATTGTTATCAATGTTTAGATAATAACAATGTACATATACCTGTTTTAAAATTGAAGAGTAAAAATTTTAAAAAACAGTAATAACTATACAAGTTGCGAAAATAATTAGAGAAATCTAGAATGGATTTCAATCATAACTGTAAATTGCTAATTGTTAACTGTGAACTGATTAAGGGGGGAGTTTCACTTTGGCTGAAAGATTTAAGTTTGGGTTGCAAAAACTTCTTGAGATAAGAATTTCAAAAGAAGAAGAAAGTAAAAGATTACTTATTGAAAGTCAGAGAGAAAAAAATAAGATAGAAGAGAGATTAAAGGAACTTAAGGACAATTATGATAAATACAAAGGTATAACTCCAAATGAAGATGTAGTATATCAAAAGTTAAAAAGATATTATATACAAGGAGTTCAAAGTGGAATAAGAACAGCAGAGAAAGATTTAGATGTCAAAAATATAGAAATTAATAACAGAAGAAAAGATTTAATAGTAAAACAGGTGGAAAGAAAAACTGTTCAAACTTTAAAGGATAAAAAATATAATTCGTACATAAAGGAACAGGATCGAATAGAGCAGATTAATATAGATGAGTTAGCTCTTTATGCATATATGAGAGGGAAAAGTATTCAATAATAAAGTTGTGGAAAAGGCATGTTTTTATTCAAAGATATGTAAAGTTCCTAGACTTGAAAGGGGGTGAGAATAATGGCTACAGCTACTAAAATATCTTATGATTATGCTCAAAATAGTATAGTGAGTTCCAGTGTAAATTCTACGACAAGTTCATCAAATAAGCCTACTAGAAATAAAGATTTCCAAGAAACCTTAAGTTCTCAGAAAAACGAAAAGCAAGTAGATAATAAAAATATCAGTACTAAACCTAATGATAAAGATTCTAATACTAAAGTCAATGATAAAGATGATAGATCTAAAGTTGATAATAATGAACAAAGTAATCAAGTTGAAGATAAAGACTCTTCTAAAATTGATGAATTAAAAGATAAGCTTGAAGAGTTGGAGAAAGAAAGTAAATCAGCGTCAAAAGATGATGTTAATGACATATTGAATGAACTTATGAATTTGCTTGCTCAATTGGGTATAGATCAAAAAGATATAACATCAACAGATGGAAAAGTTAATTCTGATATGCTGCAAAAACTGATAGAAGGTGCTGGCAAGGATACATCGTCATCGAGTGATAACTTAAACAGTGTTATGGATAATTTGATGAAGCTTTTACAAACAGATTCAGTAAAAGATAAATTAGATACTAATTCCTTAAGCCTAGTACAAAACATTTTAAAAAATATAAATGACGACAGCAACACTTCAAAAGAAGTTAAAGATGGTATTAAAGATTTAATGTCAGAAATATCTAAGCTGATAGATGATAAACAAAATCAAAATGGCAAAGTTTTAACTTTAGAAGATTTGCTAAATAAGAATTATTCACAAAGTAATAATGAAAATTCTACTGAAAATGAAAGCAGTAACTCTAATACTACGCTAGAAAATAAAGAATCTTCTAAAGAAGATAAATTTTTAAATTCATTAGCTACTGATGATAAAACTGGAGATACAACAAATAAAATAAATTTATTTGTTTCTAGAAACCAACTTATCCAAAATCAAGACGCAGTAGTAACAGAAACATCAAAAAATCTTACTGTGAATAAAGCTACATTTGCAAATGATATAGTTCAGGATGTTAACTTTATGAGCACGAATGGATTAAAAGAATTAACAGTTAAAATTAATCCAGGCAATCTGGGTGAAGTAACTATAAGCTTAACTCAAGAAGATGGAGTTATGAAAGCTAATTTAAAAGCTAATTCAAAAGACACTACTAGTTTACTTATGCAAAATTTAACTGACATAAAGAATCAGATAAATGATAAGAATATAAAAATTAGTGAGATTAATATAGAGCTTTATCAAGAAGATACAACATTCTTTAAAAATGGAAATTTTGATGGACAATTTGCTCAGCAGCAACAAAATTCTAATCACGCTAATGAGAGTGGAAATGACAAAATAAGTGACGAAGATTATTTGGCAGATAGTAACACACAAGCTATCGATAATGGAAACGTAAATTTCTTAGCATAGGAGGGAAATAAATGAGTAATGTAAATCCACTTGACAGTCAACATACCAGTGCTCCTAGTTCTGGAACTACTAGTAATGGAACTAAAATTATTAAGCAATCTGAAGCCGGCGGAGCTATGGATAAGGATGCATTTTTGAAGATTTTATGTGCAGAATTACAAAATATAGATCCTACGCAAGATCAAGATTCATCGCAATATGTAGCACAAATGGCACAATTTTCATCAATAGAGCAAATGGATAACTTAAATAATACATTGACTAAATCTTCATATCAAGGATTAATTGGTAAAGGTGTTGCTATGAGTGATACTGATGATAGTGGAAAAAATTATGCTGGACTTGTGCAATCTGTATATACAGATTCAAATAATAATACAATGATAACATTAGAAATAGAAGGAAGTGATGGTTCACTTACTACTAAGGACTTTAATGCGGAAGATATTATGGGAGTTACGGATTCAGGTGCAAGCAGCGCTACAGAATCTGCAGTTGGTGCTGCTGCATTAAGTTCAAGCTTCTTAGCGGCTTCAGCATTAACAGGAAAACCTGTTACTGTATCTACAACTGATTCTGATGGTAAAGCGACTCAAGTTTCTGGAACAATGAAAAGTGCCTATATAAATAATGGACAAGTAATGATAAAAGTTACTACTTCAGATGGAACTACGAAGGAATATCCATTCGCATCTGTGGTGAAAGCAGGAGATTACGATAGTGATGATAGTGAATCTGCTACTAATAATTCTGCTAGCGCATAATTAATATTGGAAGATAATAAATGAGTTATAGGATTATTAATGGACAGGCATATTCTTTCGGAGATTTTAGGCAGGTTGAAAATGCATCTAATAATGTAAGTTTAAATAAAACTAATGTAAATAAAACTAATAAGTCAAATAGTTTCCAAAGTATATTAGATAATGTTGCAAATAAAAATGAAAAATTTACAGTATCTAAACATGCAGCGTCAAGATTGAATGAAATTAATTTTACAGATGAAGACATGAAAGCAGTAGAAAAGGGATTTGAAATAGCAAAGGAAAAAAACTCAAAAAATGCCGTTATGATATATAAAGATACTGCCTTGATTGCAAGTATTGAAAATAAAACTATTATAACAGCAGTAAATAAAGAGAGAGCAAAAGATAATATATTTACGAATATTGATAGTGTGGTAATTTTATAGGCTGGACTTAAATTAGTTAAGAGTGATGAGTTAAGGAACAAATTACTTGGCGGGAATTTAAAGAATAAAGAAATCCTGTAAGGGTTTCCATGATAACTCATAACTTGTAATTCATAACTCATAACTAACCTGCGGGGGCCTGAACTTGCTGAACGATAGATGCAAGTTAATAATTTATGTTTATGAGGAGGAATCTATATGTCAAGAGCAATGAATACGGCAATAACTGCCATGAAAGCAAACCAAACTAAATTAGATGTTATTTCAAATAATATAGCGAATTCAACTACTACAGCATTTAAAAGTTCAAGTGTAAACTTTGCAGATACTTTGTATCAAGCATCTGCAGGTGCAAGTGCACCAACAGCAAATACTGGGGGTACAAATGCACAAGAAGTAGGTCTTGGAGCTAATGTATCTAGTATTGATAAGTTAATGTCAACAGGTAATATGGAATCAACAGGAAGAACTTTAGATTTAGCTAATGATGGTGATGGATATTTTATAGTTACCAAAGGATCAGCAGATGAATCTCTCCCTATTACTAACAATGCATTTGATACATCAGGAACAGGAACTGCTACTGGTACTACATATGATACTGCGTATACAAGAGATGGTAATTTTCATTTAGATGAAAATGGAAACTTGGTAACTTCAAATGGATATAGAGTAATGGGATATTATGCTGGGAGTAGTGCTTATACAGTTACAAATGGTGTAATATCAATTTCTGAAACAGGGCTTGCAGATCCAGATACTTCAACATATGATGGTACCAAGTTACAACCTTTAGTAATACCTTCTACTGTTACAACAAGTGGTACCACTACTGAAGCTGTAACAGGTTTTGCTATAGGAAGTGATGGAGTTGTGACAATTACAGTAGGATCAGGTAAAACATATGCAATAGGTCAAGTAGCAAGGGCTAATTTTACAAATCCTGAAGGTCTTGAAGATAAAGGAAATAATTTCCTCGCACAATCAGGAAATTCCGGAGCAGCTCAAATAAGTAGCTGCAAAACTCTTGCTAGTGGAACTACCGACAATAGTGGTTCGTTTGGTGCAATAAGATCTGGATATCTTGAAGCTTCTAATGTTGATTTAACAACTGAATTTGCAAATATGATTACAACAAGTAAATCTTTCCAAGCGGCTTCTAAGATGATAACAAATGAAAGCGATATGCTTGATACTGTTATTGGATTGATAAGGTAATCCATCTAATAGCAATATATTCAATTAATAAAAGTATAGAATTATAATTGAAATATATGTGGGGATAATAATATGATAGCAAGTTGAATTTAGCCTCAATTTGCTATCAATTAAAAAATATAGAATTTTATATTAAAATTCTATATTGCACAATTCACAATGCACAATTAAAGTTTTTAAATAATTTATTATAAAGTTCGGGTAATATATTTAATTGTGTATTGTGAACTGTACAGTTATATTTAAAGGGGTGAGAATTTATGATAGACGTAACAGGGATGAACCATGAACGCTTTGTATTAAATGCTGATCATATTGAAAAACTTGAATCAGTACCAGAAACAATAATTACATTAACGAATGGGAAGAAGTATATAGTATTGGAAAGCTTACAAGAAGTAAAAAATGCCGTTATAGAATATAAAAATAAGATTTTTACATTTAAAATATAATTTATGTATTGTAAATTGTAACATGTATTTATAAAAAATGAGCATTGAGTTAAAAAAACAATACTTTTTAATTGTTGGGAATAATAAGGAGTGATAATAATGGCTTTTGGAAAGAAAAAAGAAAAAAGTGAAGATTCAGTAAAAAGCAATAAAGGGGTCATGGTGATTCTATTTATTTTAGGATTACTAGTATTAGGGGGAGCAGCTTTTGGTGGTGTGTATTTGTTTATGAAAACAAGCAAAACTGTGGATGCACAGGAAGTTGTAGTAGAAAATGCATATATGGATTTAAGTGAATTTACAGTGAATTTAGCTGATGAAGGTGGAAAAAGATATTTTAAAGGAGAAATATCTTTAGGCTATGATAAGACTAAAACAAAATTAGCAGATGAATTGACAGCGGATCAAGCGGTTGTTAGAGATGATATTATATTTTATTTTAAAGGTAAAAAAGCCGATTTTATTAATAATACAGCAAATGAACAAACAATGAAGAAAGAATTAATTGAAGCGATAAATAAAGATTTAATTAAAGGTAAAATTACTGATGTAAGATTCAAAAGTATGATAATTCAGTAGGTAGAAGAGATGGATTTTGAATTTTTAGGAATGATTGTACGTCTTATTTTAGCTTTGATGTTTACATTAGGTTTGATGTTTTTGAGTTTTAAATTAATGGGAAAAAAGCTTGATGCTACAAATAACAATAAGTATATTAAAGTTATTGAGAGAGTACAGATAACAAAAGAAAATGCTATATTAATAATTAAAATTGGTGAAAAAGGATATGTTATGACTAGTGCTGCAGGGCACATGGAAAAAATATCAGAGTTATCAGAAGAAGAAATTAGAATTGTTGAGGAAGCAAAAAAGAGGGCATCAGAAGAGGCAATACAATATTATACTGATTTAATGGTAAAATCAAAAAAAGGTTTTTCTAAAATAGTAAAAAATATAAAATCAAAGGAAGAGAAACATGAAAAATAAAAAGAGAAGAATTGCAATCACTTTTATAACTGTTCTTGGAATTATGATGGCATTCAGTATTAGTGCATATGCAGCTCCGAATAATACAAACTTACCACAATTAAATATATCTCTTGGTGATGGAAATACACCACAAGATTATGTGTCGAGTATAAAGATTCTAATATTTTTTACTATTTTATCGTTATTGCCATCTATAGTGATAATGATGACATCTTTTACTAGAATAGTAGTAGTATTTTCATTTCTTAAAAGTGCACTTGGTGTTCAACAAGCTATTCCCAATCAAGTTTTTATAGGACTAGCTTTGTTTTTAACATTGTTTATTATGCAACCTGTATATAATGTAATGAACACTAATGCAATTCAACCATATTTAGAAAATAAAATAACACAGGAGCAAGCTGTTGAAGAAGCTTCAAAACCGTTAAAAGAGTTTATGCTAAAGCAGACTAGGGAGAAGGATTTGCAATTATTTGTTAATATTGGTAAGGTGGATCAAGATAATTTGACAAAGGAAAATATCCCATTTACAACATTAATTCCTGCATTTTCTATAAGTGAGTTAAAGACAGCATTTCAAATTGGATTTTTGATTTACTTGCCTTTCCTTGTAATAGATGTTGTAGTAGCAAGTTTATTAATGTCAATGGGAATGATGATGGTGCCGCCAACTCAAGTCTCAATACCATTTAAACTGATATTATTTGTTATGGTTGATGGATGGAATATACTGGTTAGTTCTTTGATTCAGAGCTTTATGTGAGGTGAAATAGAATGACACAAACAATGCTTAATGCAGTAGTTAAGGATACCTTGATAACAGCAGCAAAGGTAAGTGCACCTATATTATTAGTTGTTCTTGTATTAGGGGTAGTAATAAGTGTTTTGCAGGCATCAACTCAAATACAGGAAACAACATTATCTTTTGTTCCTAAATTAATAGGAGCTGCAGTTATTGGAATTTTTCTAGGTCCTTGGATGCTTCAAACAATGTTGTCTTTTACCAATAGAATCTTCGAGTTGATTTCAAGGGTTGTTACATAAGGAGGTAGGAAAAGGTGATAGATACCGCATACTTTCTTGCATTATTTTTTATTTTCTTAAGGATAACTTCATATTTTGTAGCTGTTCAAATATTTTTTCCATCAGGAACACCGCAAATTATGCAAGGAGTATTTGCCTTGATACTTTCATTAGGAATATTATCAGGAGTAGATTACTCTAATTTAATGACCTCAATAAATAATAATTACATAGTAGTATTTTATGCAATAAGCGAGATAATGACAGGTTTAATATTAGGATACATAACTAATCTTATTTTTGAAATTGTAAGATTTGCAGGGGCATGGATGGATGTTCATGTTGGGTTTTCAATGGTAAATATATTTGATCCAACAAGTAGAACTTCATCAACTCTGCTTGGTAATTTATCATATTTTGTTTCATTAACCTTCTTTTTTATAGTGGATGGGCATCATATAATTATAAACATGTTAGCTGAAAGTTTAAGCATAATACCAATTGGAAAAACTATAGTTTATCAAGAAACAATAATGGGAGTTATTCAAACTATTTTTAACTTTTTTACGTTAGGTGTAAAGATCGCAATACCAATGGTATTGATAATTGTTATAACAGATATATGCTTAGGTCTGATTTCAAGGACAGTACCAACATTTCCTGTTATGTTTTTGGGATTACCTGTAAAAAATATATTAGGTATTATAACATATATAGTGTTATTACCAATAATGCTTAAATTAATAGGTACAGCTATATATAATTTACCAAATACTATTAAAGGTATAGTTAACTTAATACCTGCAGTACCTGTAGCGTTAATCTTTGCGGCTGATGATAAAACTGAAGAAGCAACACCAAAGAAAACTAGTGAAGCTAGAAAAGAAGGACAAATAGCTAAAAGTAAAGATGTGTCTGTAGCAGTAACTATGGTTGTTTGTACACTTCTTATAAACGCCTTATGGGGAACCATAATTAATGGAATGAAAGAAATTATGGTTTATTTTTTAAAGTTACCTATGCTAGAAAATTTTGACCAGGCAACATTTTCTAATGTTGTGTATACTACTATAATGAAAACATCAGGCTTAATATTACCTTTTATGTTGTTTATTATGATTGCTGGGGTTGCTATTAATTTAATTCAATCAAGATTTTTAATAACGAAGATAAAGTTCAAGCTTCCATTTAAAGCTAATGATCCTCTAGCAGGAATAAAAAAGATGTTTTCGAAAAGAAGTTTTGAGGGATTAGCGAAAAACGTGGTAATTATAGCTATAGTAGGAATTATAACATATAATTATATTGTGAAAAATTATACAAATATATTATCTATTTCTAATTTATATTTACCGTCATTAGGAAATGAGGTTAAAAATCTAATTGTAGATATTTTTAAGCAGATATGTATAGTTCTTGTTATTATTGGAGCAATAGATTATTTTTATCAAGTTAGAGCTTATAGAAAAGATTTGAGGATGACCAAGCAGGAAATTAAAGATGAATATAAGCAATCAGAAGGTGATCCTAAAATAAAAGCAAAAATTAAGCAAAAGCAAAGAGAAATAGGTATGAGAAGAATGATGAAGTCTGTTGCAGATGCTACAGTCGTTATAACAAATCCTACACATTTAGCTATTGCTTTGAAATATGACGAAAATGGGAGTATGGAAGCTCCAAAAGTTGTAGCTAAAGGCGCTGATTATATTGCTTTTAAAATAAAGACAGAGGCAAAGGAATATGATGTTCCAGTTATTGAAAATAAACCTCTTGCAAGATTATTGTATGATAGGGTAGAAATAGATCAGAATATACCTCAAGATTTATATCAAGGGGTTGCAGAAATTTTAGTTATAGTAATGAAACTTAAAAAGAAAAACAATTAAAAAAACATATGTTGCAACATATCAATTTATGTAGATGAATTAATTGCTACTGTTAGCAATTAATTTTACAAAAAACATAAAAGGATTGCATAATTAATAGTTCACAGTTAACTGAGTGATATCGGAAGGGAGAGGATTGAGTTTTGGAATTTAGCAGAAGGCTAGACATAAAGAAAAATTTAGATGTAATAGTGGCATTTGGAGTTATTTTTATAGTACTTATGATAATAATACCATTACCTAAGATGATGCTTGATTTGTTATTAGCTTTAAATATAACGATATCTATAGTTATAATTATGATTACTATGTTTACTACTAGTGTATTACAACTTTCAGTGTTTCCAACGTTGCTGCTTGTAACAACATTATTTAGATTAGCACTTAACATATCTTCAACAAGATTAATATTGAGTGATGGGAATGCAGGAGAGATTATTACAGCCTTTGGTAAATTTGTTGTTCGTGGGAATTACGTAGTCGGTATTGTAATATTTTTAATTATAGTAGTAATACAATTTATGGTTATTACTAACGGTGCAGGCAGAGTTGCAGAAGTTTCTGCAAGATTTACTCTTGATGCAATGCCAGGTAAACAGATGAGTATTGATGCTGACTTAAATTCAGGAATGATTGATGAGGCAGTTGCGAGAAAAAGGCGAAAAGATTTACAAGCAGAGGCAGATTTTTATGGAGCTATGGATGGTGCATCTAAGTTTGTTAAAGGTGATGCTATTGCAAGTGTAATAATTACCATCATAAATATTACAGCGGGGATTATAATTGGAGTGCTTCAACATGGATTATCGGCAGGAGATTCAGCTCAGCTTTATACTACTTTAACTATAGGTGATGGTCTTGTAAGCCAGGTTCCAGCACTTTTAATATCAACGGCTTCTGGTATTTTAGTAACTCGTTCTGGAAGTTCAGACAACTTTGGTGAAAGTGTAACCAAACAATTATCAGCCTTCCCAGTAGCTACTGGGATAGCCAGTGCTTTAATGTTGTTTTTAGCTATAGTGCCACAAATGCCTAAAATTCCATTTTTAGTTGCATCTTTAGCAATGGGGGGATTGACTTATTTATTAGTTAAAGAAACAGAGGCTAAAAATATTCAGGAAGTCGTATCAGAAGAAGAACAAATCATTCAAGCTGAACGTAAAGAACCAGAAAATGTTATGAATCTAATTTCTGTTGAACCTATGGAAGTAGAAATAGGTTATGGTCTTATACCACTTGCAGATGAAAGCTCTGGTGGAGATCTGCTTCAAAGAATTGCTTCAGTAAGAAGACAATGTGCTATTGAAATGGGAATAGTGGTTCAACCAATTAGAATTAGAGACAATCTACAATTGAAGGCTAATGAATATATAATTAAGATAAGAGGAACAATGGTAGTTTCATCTGAACTTATGCCTAATATGCTTTTATGTATGGATCCAACGGGAGATAATTCTGATATACCAGGTATAAAAACAGTTGAACCAACCTTTGGGCTTCCAGCGATCTGGATAAATAAAGATCAAAGAGAGGAAGCGGAGATTAAAGGTCTGACAGTAGTTGATCCAACAACAGTCATGGTGACTCATTTAACTGAAACTATAAAGAGTCATTCATATGAATTACTTGGAAGACAGGAAGTTAAGAATATTATTGATAATGTTAAAGAAAAGTATAGCGCTGTTGTTGATGAACTTATACCTGATTTATTGGGTATTGGTGATATTCAAAAAGTATTACAAAATTTACTTAGAGAGAAAGTTCCAATTAAAGATATTGTTACAATAATGGAATCGTTAGCTGATAATTCTAAAAATACCAGGGACATTGAAACTTTAACCGAATACGTAAGATTTTCACTTGCCAGAACCATTTGTAATCAAGTAGTAGATGAAAAGAAAAAAATTACTGTTGTAACGTTAGAGCCAGATATAGAAAGCATAATAGGGGCAAATATTCAAAAATCAGTTCAAGGTTCTTTTCCAACAGTAGATCCAGATACAACTACAAAAATACTTACAGGAGTTCAAAATACTATTGAATCTGTTTATTTTTATAATAATCAACCTATTATATTGGTTTCTCCAAATATAAGAGTTGCATTTAGAAAATTAATAGAGATGGTATTTCCTCATGTTATGGTAATTTCATTAAATGAAATACCTAATGATGTTCAAATAAATAGTGAAGGAGTCGTTAGAATATAGATGGTTATAAAAAAGTATCTAGTAAAAGACATGAATGAAGGTTTGACACGCATTAGGTATGAACTTGGAAAAGATGCCATAATAATAAGTCAAAGAAAAGTCAGGAAGCCTGGCTTTACTGGCTTATTTTCTAAAAAAGTAATTGAAGTTACAGCAGCAGTTGAAAATTCTGCAGAGAAGAAAAAGGATGGCAGAGGCTTTAAGCAAAATAATGATTCTTATAAACAAAATGACGACGAAGAGTTTATGAATTCATTAGAGAACATAAAAAAGCTTATGCAGGATGATAAATTATTTGATCAGAAAAAAGCGGATATTAATGAAGAAAGAAACATTGAAACGTTAAATGATAAGATTTTAGAACATAATTTAAATGTAGAGAAAGAATCTTTAAAAGATGAAGAAGAAAAGAATGGTTTAGATATAATAAATGAAATCAGTAGAATGCCTAAAAAAAGTGAAAACTCTGATAAAAATATGACGAATTTAAAAGATAGTGATATTGAAAATTCAGATATAGAATCTATACATAAAGAAGTGAGCGAATTAAAAAATTTACTTAATAAGGTAATAAAAAATTCTGTATATGAAGAAAATAGAGATGATTTACTAAAGGAAAAGCTGAAGAACTTAGATATTGATGAAGAATTTCAAGAAGAAATTATTAACATAACAGAAGGAAATTCCAATGTTGATATTGAAGAGATAGAAGTTTTACGAGATGTTTTTGAAAGAGATATTTTAGTATCAAGTAAGAGTTTAAATGGACGTATTGTATTAGTAGGACCTACAGGAGTAGGAAAAACAACAACTATAGCAAAGCTAGCAGGAAGGCTTGCATTAGTTGAGAAGAAAAAAGTTGGCTTAATAACAGTTGATACATACAGAATTGGTGCAATAGAACAATTAAAAACTTATGCAGAAATAATGAATATTCCGTTTAAAGTGGTCATTACAATGAAAGAAATGGAAGAGGCAATCGATTCTATGAAGGAATGTGATGTAATACTTATAGATACCACAGGAAGAAGCAGCAAGAATGCAATGCAAATTTCCGAACTTAGGGCTTTTGTTCAAAAAGCAAATCCTGATCACACATGCATGGTTATAAGTGCAACAACTAAGAATAGTGATATTAAGAGTATATTAAAAGGTTATTCAGAGCTTAAATATGATAATATTATTATCACAAAGCTTGATGAAACTACGGTATATGGTTCATTATATAACATAGCTAAAATTTCTAACAAGCCAATCAGCTTTATAACTACAGGACAAAATGTTCCCGATGATATAATGGTGCCTGAAAAAGAGAAAGTTGCAAGTTTTATCCTTGGGGAGGAAATTATATGCTAGATCAAGCTGAATCATTACGAAAATTAATTAATAATGGAGAAGAAGAGAAAAAACAAGCTTCTACGAAAATTATTACTGTAACATCTGGAAAAGGTGGAGTTGGTAAAAGTAATTTTGTTGTGAACTTGGCTATAGCACTTCAAAATAAAGGAAAGAAAGTGTTGATTTTTGATGCAGATCTAGGTATGGGTAATGATGATGTATTAATGGGACTGTATCCAAAACATAATATATTCGATATACTATTTACTGGTTTGGAAATAAAGGATATAATTATAGAAGGTACTAATGGAGTGCATTTAATCCCAGCTGGATCGGCTTTGATTAAAGCGCAAGATTTGGAAGAAGATCAGAGAAAAATGTTCTTAGAAAAACTTGAAGCATTAGATGAATATGATTATATTCTTATGGACACAGGTGCTGGAGTTAATAGGGATGTTCTATCGTTTATAGCGGCATCTGAGGAATTAATTATTGTAACTACTCCTGAACCTACATCACTAACAGATGGTTACAGTTTAATTAAAGCTACTGATCATTATAAACTAAAAGATAAAGCAAAAATTGTTGTAAATAAGGCTTTTACTAAAGAAGAAGGCGAAGAAACATTTAAAAAATTTGATAGAGCAGTCAGCAGATTTTTAGAGATAAATATTGAATACTTAGGAAGCATATTAGAAGATAAAAAATTAGTGCAAAGCGTAAGACAACAAAAGCCTTTTGTTGTATTGTATCCAAATTGTGAGGCGTCCAGAGATATCGACAGTATAGCTATGAAACTTATTGGACAAGATGTAAATACAATGGATGGAGCGAAAGGGTTATTTAGAAGACTATTCAATATATTTTCGTAGGAGGAGTTAAGAGTGGATAATTTCAACTTAGAAGTAAATGACAAAATGGAAGTAATGATGGCAGATAAGGTGTACAAGGCTTTAATAATAGATGTAGATGAAGATTCCTTAAGAATAAATTTACCAGTGAATAATGGAGAATATTTAATGCTTAATCCAGGAGATGAAGTTGAAATGAATTCTTATTTAGATGAGAATAGATGTTTTAATTTTTACTCAGAAATAATATCAAGAGGCAGAGAAGGAAACATAATATATTATAAAATATCAAAACCTTTTAATGTGACAAAAATACAAAGAAGAAATTTCTTTAGAGTTAGCCTTGTTGATGCTGTAGAATATAAAATAATTACTAATGCTAAAGAAGAAGAGTTTGATACTATTCCATATGAAAATGGATTAATGGTAGATTTAAGCGCAGGCGGCTTGAAGCTAAAAGGAAATGAAAAGATTGATCTGAAAGATTTAATCTTAGTTAATTTTAAACTAAATACAATTGAATTTAAAATAAAGTGTGATATTGTAAGAGTTGAGAATACAATGGATAAACAAAAATTGTGCGGACTCAGATTTTTAGATATAACAAATGCACAAAGTGAAAAAATTATTCAAGGGCTTTTTGAAGTAGTGAGAAGACAGAGAGCAAATGCTTAAATTTTGGTATATGAAAATAAGGCTTAAGGTATAGGCCATAATATATATGAGAGAAGTATATGGGGAGGGAATAGAATATGGAAGCAGCGGTCAGGAAAAAGGTCGATGGCAAGGAAGAGATAATTAAGGAGTATATTCCATTGGTAAAATATATTGCTTCAAGGGTTATGTTTGGGAAAAATAAATATATGGAATATGAGGATTTAGTCAGCTATGGAATGATAGGACTTATGGATGCTTTAAATAAATTTGATGATACAAAGGGAATGAAATTTTCATCATATGCGTCGATAAGAATTAAGGGGGCAATGATAGATGAACTTAGAAAAAACAGGCCCATATCAAAAGGGGCTATGGATAAGTTAAATAGATACAATAAAGCTATTGATACCTTACAGCTAGAATTTTTAAGGGAACCTACTAATAATGAAATAGCGGCCTATTTGAAGATTTCACTGAATGAGGTCGCGGAAATTGAGAATTA
Organism: Clostridium sp. BL-8; assembly: GCF_002006495.1. Taxonomy (NCBI): domain Bacteria; kingdom Bacillati; phylum Bacillota; class Clostridia; order Eubacteriales; family Clostridiaceae; genus Clostridium; species Clostridium sp. BL-8. Next base: position 15,854 of record NZ_LZZL01000013.1, on the reverse strand, counting down.
CATAAACTATATTTCAATGGTATCTCTGGAAAATGTGATTTTTTCAGATGATGAGGATGTAAATTTAATTGGAATTATAGAAGATAAAAATAGTCCAAGCCCTGATACATATTTGCAGGATAAAGAGCAGCTGGAGATTCTTACGAAAGCAATAGATTTACTTAAAGAAAAAGATAGAGTGATTTTAAATCTCTATTATTATGAAGGATTAACGTTAAAAGAAATAGGATCAGTGCTAGGTGTATCTGAATCTAGAGTTTGTCAATTACATAGCAGGGCTATTGTAAGCCTTAGGGAATGCATGAAAAAGCTTCATTATTATAATTAGATACTAATGGACGAATATACATAAATTATTAAGTGTTAACTGAATAGAGGTGCTTTATGCCATTTATATTATTAATAATAGGAAGTATTCTAGTAATTTATAATTATCGCATAATAAAAAAAGAGAATGGAATCAAGAGTGAAGATAAGAGTTCAAAAATCTCTTTTAAGAATATGTTGCAGGATAATAAGGATGGACTAAGCGATTACAAAATTGAAATTGGGAGATTAAGGAGAGACATAGCTGAAAGTTTAACGGAATTACAGGAAGAAATTATTGAGATAAAAGATAATTTTAATAAACTTAAGAATAATGAAAAAATATACGAAGATATAAAAGATATAGAAAGTTCAAATGAAAGTATTATAGATGAAAATTCATCCTATAAATTGAATTATGATGATGATGTAATATCAGAAATTAGCTTTCCAGAGAAAGCAGACAGCAATAAAACCCAGAGTATTAAAAAGCTTTTAGAAGATGGATTGACAGTAGAACAAATATGCTATGATTTATCTGTAAGTAAGGGGGAAGTATTATTAGTAAAAGGATTATTCAGAAAATAAAAAGTGCCATGGTATTTCTTATGGATAATAAAGTTTTATTTGGGATAGGAATTGGGTTGATTTTAGGCGTGATAATTATGTTTGGATATAAATATAATAATAATTTATCTGACAGTCAAATAGAAGAAAAAGCTAGAGCTTTAGGTATGATTTATGGGGAGGAACGCAAATCTATTTTAAAGGGAGAGGATTAGATTGATAAGAGGATTATATACTTCTGTTTCTGGACTTATAGCACTGCAGAATGAACAAGAAGTAGTCAGTAATAATATTGCTAATATGAATAATACGGGATTTAAAGAACGTGAGCTCACAAAAAGCAGTTTCAATGATGTTATGGTATCTAATAGGCAAAAGCTTGTGGGAGATCAATATGTGAGGAATAACATTGGTGATTTAAGTTTAGGAGTAAAAGTTAATGATGTAGAAACTGCATTTACTCAAGGATCTATTAAATCAACAGGAAATTCAACAGATTTGGCGATAGATGGACGTGGATTTTTTGTAGCTCAAGATGGAAATACAGAAGTTTATACTAGAGATGGTAATTTTAAAGTTAATGAGCAGGGGTATTTGATAACTAATGATGGAAGTCAAGTCCTAGGTGTAAATAATTCTACAGGTGCAAGAGAGCCAATATATATTGGAGACTCAAAGTTTACTATAGATGCAGAAAATAATGTTAATGTTGCAGGAACTGGTGCTGCTGACAAGCTATTAACAGCTGATTTTCAAGATTATAAATCATTGGAACCGCTTGGTGAGAATTATATAACACAGCAAAGTCCTATTTATAATGCTAAAGTCAATGTAAGGCAAGGATATCTTGAAGCTTCAAATGTTGATGCAACAGCTGAAATGACTAAACTTATGGAAATAAAGAGGCAATTTGAGTCGAATCAAAAGTTTGTAAAAATGCAAGATGATACAGTACAAAAAGCTGCTAATGATTTAGGCAAAGTATAGTAATATACAGATAAGATTAGGGGGAAGAATTTATGTTTAATATTTTTGATACTTCAAAGAGTGGGCTAAATGCATATCAGGAAAAGCTTGATTATCTTTCAAATGATTTAGCTAATATGCAGACAACAGGTTACAAGAGTACAGATGTGGGATTTAAAGATCTTGTAACAGAATCTTTAAACAGAGCAGGAACTCCTCTTGTAAATACAAAAGCTACATCAGGAACTGGTGTGAAACTTGGTTTAAATTATGCAACAAATACTCAAGGAAGCTTTACTAAAACAGGTAATAATACTGATTTAGCAATAAATGGAGAAGGATATTTTGCGCTTTCAGAAGCTGATGGAAGTATAGTATATACTAGGGATGGAAATTTTAAAGTTGATTCAAATGGAACTTTAGTGAATTCAGATGGAAAAAAGGTATACATTCAATATGCAAATGGTTATTCAGAAGGAAATCCTGTATTAGATAGTAAGAATGTATCTATAGATAGTGAAGGTGGAATAACAGTAAAAACTGAACAAGGTGAAGTTAATATTGGTACTATTCCTGTGTTTACGGCAGTTGGGGATAGGAGTTTTACGCCAATAGGAGGAAATTGTTTCACTCCAAGTTCAGGTGTTCAAGTCACAACAAGTAATAATTATAATATAGTATCAGGATCATTAGAAAACTCTAATGTGGATACAACTGAAACAATGACTGATATTATATTAACTCAAAAAGCTTTTCAGCTTAATTCAAAGGCACTTACTACTACAGATGATCTTTGGAGTATGATAAATAGTATGAGAAGTTAGGGCGCAAATTATATGAAATATACATATTTGTATAATTAACGAGAATTACATATAAGAATCATTAATTTGATATGTGTTATTGTTGGCAAGATTTATTTAGTGAAAAGTGACAAGCCCTTATTCAGTGACGAATGATAAAGTTATAAGTTGTGTATGAAACTCAAAGAGAAAGTTTGAGAGACCAAATACAAGATGCTCGCAGAGAAAGTTCTGCTTACCGAATGCAAGATTTGGAGCATCACGTTTGGTCTCTCACTTTTTTCGAAGTGGGATTGTGAAATATATATTTTGAAAAGTCTAAAAGCTTTTCTTCCTAAACTTATAACCCATAACTTTTAATTAATAACAGGATAAGGTTTTTTCGTTAACTTACAAGTGTGAACTGCAAATTATAAACTGTGTCTAATGGGGCTTTACATAAATAGGTTTTATAAGTACAATAAGTATGTGTGAATTATGATAATAAAATGTAGATTTATAGGAGGAATTGTTTTGGAAAATGTAGTTTATGTAACTGGACACAAAAATCCTGATTCAGATTCTATTTGTGCTGCATATGGCTATGCAGAATTTAAAAATAAGACTAGTGATCTTCCAGCTGTACCAGTAAGACTAGGAAATGTAAATCCAGAAACGCAATTTATTTTAGATTATTTTAGCGTTAAGGCCCCAAGATTATTAGAAACAGTTAAGCTTAAGGTGGAAGATTTAAACTTTGATACAATTAAGCCGATAAATGGAAATTACTCTTTAAGAATGGCATGGAACATTATGAGAGATAACCATATTAAATCTTTGCCTGTAGTTGATGATAAAGGTGGATTAATAGGAATCCTTTCAATTTCAAATTTAACATCAGCCTATATGGACATAGGAGATAATGACATTTTAGCAAAAAGTAAAACATCTATTGAAAATATTTTAGATACACTTTCTGCTACTAGCATATACATAAATGAAGCTTGCAAAGTATTTAATGGAAAAATCGTAGTATCAGCAATGCAGCCGGAAAGCTTAAAGGAAATCGTTGATGAAGGTGATATTGCAATTGTTGGAGATAGACCTGATGTACATGAAGCTTTAATTGATATAAAAACATCACTAATTATAATAACAGGTTCTCATAAACTTGCTGAAAACTTACTTTCAAAAGCTAAGGAAAATGGAGTCACTGTAATAAGCACACCACATGACTCGTTTACAGCTTCAAGATTATTAATTCAAAGTATACCAGTAAGTTATGTTATGGCTACTAAAGATTTAATATCTTTTTCAAAGGATGAGTTAGCTGATGATATTAAGGATACTATGGCTGAAACTAGATATAATAGCTATCCAGTAGTTGATGAAGAGGGAAAAGTTATTGGAACTGTTTCAAGATATCATTTAATTTCAAACCACAAGAAAAAGGTTATTCAAGTAGATCATAATGAAAGAGGTCAATCTGTAGATGGATTAGAAGAAGCAGAAGTTCTTGAAATTATAGATCATCATAGAGTTGCTGATATTCAAACAAGCAATCCTATTTTCTTTAGAAATGAACCGCTTGGAAGTTCATCAACTATAGTTGGTAAGAGTTATTTTGAACATAATATAACTCCATCTAAAGAAGTTGCAGGCTTATTATGTGGAGCTATAATATCTGATACTTTATTATTTAAGAGCCCAACTTGTACAGAACAGGATAAAGTTATATGCAGGAAACTTGCTGAAATCGCTGGAATATCAAGTCTAGAAGATTTCGCAAAGGAAATGTTTAAAGCAGGAACTTCATTAAAGGGAAAGAGTGTATCACAAATCTTTAACCAAGACTTTAAGCCTTTTACAATGGGTGAGTCTAAAGTAGGTGTTGCTCAAGTTAACACAATGGATATTGAAGGATTTATGCCGCTAAAAGATGAGATGCTAAGCTTTATGAGGAGTGAAGCGGATAAAAAAGGGTATGATGTGGTAATGCTTCTTTTAACTGATATTTTAACAGAAGGTTCACAGGTACTAGTTGCAGGTGAAAGACAAGATTATGTTGAAAAAACATTTAATGTTGAATTAAAAGATTCAATGGCATTCTTACCAGGTGTGTTATCAAGAAAGAAACAAGTAATACCACCACTTACTAATGTAATTAATTCAATGAAATAGAGAATTTAGTCAAGAATTACGAGTTATAAATTAAGAGTTTGGATCGAAAATCCTAAGACTTTTCGAAAAAAATCAAAATATTAATTATATGTATGTTGCAATTAGCTTTCTACATTTTATATTCTGGTATTCATTTAGCCTACAGATGTTTTAAATGTAATTTTATTATTGCAACATATATAGTATGAATTATATGCAATTTAATATATTGTTAAATAAGGTATCACAAAATATATGTTTGAGTATTTTGTGGTACCTTTTTTATCTTTAATTTGCCTCTTTAATTTATAACTAAAAAAACGTCATAACTTTTATAAAGGAAAATATATATAATTATATGAAGTTCTATATATAGGAGGAAAAGTTGTGATACAGGAAAAAGAGTTGACATCTGGTCTCAGTACGAAGGAAGCGGAAAAGAGAATTAAAGAATTCGGACTTAATGAATTGAAGCACCATAATAAGACTTCAGCAGTTAAAATATTCTTATCTCAATTTAATGATTTTATTGTGTGGGTATTAATAGCGTCTACAATAATTTCAGGGATTATAGGAGATAAAGCAGACGCAATAACTATACTTATAATAGTGGTTATTAATGCAGTACTAGGATTTGTTCAAGAGTTTAGAACAGAAAAGTCCCTAGAGGCATTGAAGGAATTAGCTGCTCCAACCTGCAAGGTATTAAGAGATTCGAGCATAAAGATAATTAATTCAATTTATTTGACAATAGGAGATATTGTAATTTTGGAAGCTGGAGATAGAATACCAGCAGATGGATTCTTTATTGAAAGTTCTGGAATAGTAGTTGATGAATCGTTACTAACTGGAGAATCAGTTGGTGTAAATAAAGAGTCCAGTAAATATGATACCATCACTAAGAAAACAAAAATAGAAAGTAATAAAGACAAAGATAAGAAAAAACTAAAGAAAAATAATGAAGGATTTATGGGGACTACTGTTGTAAAAGGAAAAGGCTTATTTAAGGTTGACTGTATAGGAATGAACACAGAAATGGGAAAGATAGCAGATCTAATTCAAAATATTGAAGAAGAAAAGTCTCCATTAAATAAGAGATTAGATTCATTAGGCAAAATATTAGTAATCATATGTGTCATAATATGTGCAATTGTAACTATAATGGGAATAATAAGAGGAAATGATATAACAGAAATGTTCTTGCTTGGAGTTAGTCTTGCGGTAGCGGCAATTCCAGAAGGATTAGCAGCTATTGTCACAGTTTCATTAGCACTTGGGGTATCAAGAATGCTTAAGAAAAACGCACTTGTTAGAAAGCTTCCTGCAGTAGAAACATTGGGCTGTACATCAATAATATGTTCTGATAAGACTGGAACTCTAACTCAAAATAAAATGACAGTAAAAGAAGTTTATTTAAATGGAAGAATTCATGAACTTGAAAGAGAAAAATTAAGTGATTATTCAAAGTTTATGAAGGCTCTTGTATATTGTAATGATTGTAATTACGACTTTACTAAAAAAAATATGAATGAAGCACTTCATGGAGATCCAACAGAAACAGCATTAATAAGTATGTTTTTTAACGATGTAAATAACTTAGAGAGTTTCGTAAATAATGCTGATAGAGTATTTGATATACCCTTTGATTCAACAAGAAAGATGATGTCAGTTGTAACGAAGGAAGGAGACAAAGAAACTTGTTACGTAAAAGGTGCTCCAGAAAGGGTAATAGAAAGGTGTAATTTCATATTAGAAAATAATAAGATTAAACCGTTCACATATCAAAAGAAAAAGCAAGTAATAGAATTTGTTATGGCAATGTCATCAAGAGCTTTAAGATGCATAGCAGCAGCATATAAAGAAGAAAATTTAAGTAAGGGAGATAATCTAGAGCAAAACTTGATTTTTATAGGTATAGCAGGGAGCATAGATCCTCCAAGAGAAGAAGCAAGGGATGCAGTTTTAAAATGTAAGCTTGCAGGAATAAAACCAGTTATGATAACAGGAGATCATCAAAATACTGCCCTTGCGATAGCTAAATCATTAAATATATGCAGTAGTGCTGAGCAGGTTATGACAGGTGAAGAAATAGAGGAAATAAGTGATTTAGAATTAGAAGAAAAGATAAAGAAGGTTAGAGTTTTTGCAAGAGTGTCACCTAATCATAAGTTAAGAATTGTAAGGGCCTTTAAGAAAAAAGGAAATATTGTAGCTATGACTGGAGATGGTGTAAATGATGCGCCAGCTATTAAAGAGTCTGATATAGGAGTTGCAATGGGAATATCAGGTACGGATGTAACAAAAGAAGCATCTTCCATGATTTTAATGGATGATAATTTCTCCACCATAGTTTCAGCCGTAGAAGAAGGAAGAATAATATATGATAACATAAGAAAGTTCATTAGATATTTATTATCATGTAATCTTGGAGAGGTGCTCACAATGTTTTTGGCAACAGTATTTTATTTGCCAAATCCATTAAGCCCAATACAAATTTTACTTGTAAACTTAGCGACAGATGGACTTCCAGCTATAGCACTTGGAGTTGATCCTCCAGAGCAGGATATAATGAGACAGCCTCCAAGAGAGAAAAAAGAAAGTATATTTGCTAGAGGACTAGTTGAAAAAATAACTATTAGAGGGTCATTAATAGGATTGTGTACATTATTGTCATTTATGGTAGGCAGATATTATAGGATGAACTTAGAAACCTGTAGAACAATAGCATTGTGTACCTTAATAATGTCGCAGCTTATACATGTATTTGAGTGTAGATCAGAAAGGCACTCAATATTCCAAATAAAATTATTTACAAATCCATATTTAGTAGCTGCTGTTTCAATATCAATGATATTAATGTGCTCTGTATTATATGTTCCATTCTTGCAGGAGATATTTCACACTGTAGCATTGTCGGTAAAGCAGTGGCTTATTGTAATATTCTTTTCTGGGATTATTGCATTGATCAATAGTGTGTATTTATTGATTAAATCAAAATAAGTTAATGGAGTGATTAAGGAAAGAATCCATTGTAGGGATTTTGAAATATATGTATTTAGAAAATGATTTGTTATTATTTTTAACCTGAATTATTCATAAAATTATAAGAACATGCTTCGCATGGCTCGTTAAGTGGTTCTTAACAAATTAAAATTTTCACTTATTAAGTAAAAAATATAGAAGAATGGACTCAAATTTGTTATGGTTAATTTGCACAAAAACATCTAACAAAGGAGAGTCCATATAGGGAGTTTATTAGAAAAATCTTTGAATTTCAAGAGAAACATAAAAATTAATTTTGATGGTGGAAAGTTAACATCAGATTCTGGACTTATTTTATATAGTGAATTTGATGAAAGAATCCGTTTTTCAAGAACTGTAAAAGATGTTTTTTATGTTAATGATAAAATTAATCATAGAGAACATAAAAATGAAGATATATTGATACAAAAGATTTATCAACGAATATCTGGTTACACAACCGACGATAATTCAGATGAATTGAGGTATGATCAAGCGCTTACTACAATTTTAGATAAAAACGCATTGGCTTCACAGCCAATAACTTCACGCTTTAACAGCAAGCTTGATAAAGAGAATTTAAAACAATTCAATAAAATAAATGAATTACTACTGGATAAGGTATGCTATGGATATTCCAAATCAAATAATTTTGGATATTGATTCTAGTAAATTTGAAACTTATGGCAAGCAATATGATTCAGCATATAATTCCCATTATTCAGCAATGGGATATCATCCGTTATTAGTTCTTGATGGATTAACAGGTGATTTATTAAAGGCAGAATTAAGATCTGGAAATGTTTATACATCAAGAAAAACAGTGACTTTTATTGGTCCATTACTAAAAAGATACTCAAATAAATATAGATGTATAGGCACATACATTCGTGGCAGCAGCGGTTTTGCGCTACCAGAATGCTGAAGAACATGATTATAAATACGCCATAAGACTAAAAGCAAATGCAACATTGTATAAGTATTCTGAAGAATTTGCTGAAAGAATGGAGAAATTATATAAAAGAAACATGTATAACCATCATGTTATATATGGTGAATTTATGTATAAAGCAAAGAAATGGACTAAAGAGCGCAGGGGTGTTGTGAAATTAGAAAAGAAAGAAGGTCAAATGTGTCTAGATTATACTTTTGTTGTAACAAATATGATCAGCCATTCAGAAGCAGTAATAAAGTTTTATTGTAATAGAGGAACAATGGATAACTTAATCAAAAAAGGGGAAAATAGCTTTGCTTTCCACAAAATGATTGGTTCATCTTTTATTACAAATGCTAATAAGATTCAAGAGATGGTTTTAGCATACAACTTAAATAATTGGATTAGAAGATTATGCTTCACAAATTCAATGAAGTCTATAAAAATAGATACAATAAGAATGAAAATAATTAAAGTAGCTGGTAAACTTGTAAAAAGTAGCAGATACTTAAAATTCAAACTTTGTAGCTCATGTGCTTATAAAAGTGATTTTTGATGCATTTTAAAAAATATTAATTCATTACTTTTATTAAATTGATTAAAACTACAATTATATATATAAAATGTGGTAAAGGGCCAAATTCCGTAGCGAAGCTATATTCATATTTATAAAAATAATTAAAATTTCAGAACAGAAATAGCTAATAGCAAAAAATCCAACTTTTTCTTGCTATTAACTATATCTATAAATAATTCAGGTTTAATTATTTATCAATGGGCTGAACTGTTCTCTGTTAAGGAAAAATAAGAATTTTATTATTTCAACTTGTCCACTATAAAGGGGGCATATCAAATCCAAAATTTGAACTATTATGTTTTTTGTTTTTTTAGAATTTTTCTAATTAAGTTACAGTAAATCCTATAAAAAATATATTTTTATTTACAAAAAATATAAGATTATATGTTATATTTTAGAATATTGTATTAAATAGTATTACTAAAATGTTTTAAAAATATGTAGGAAATATAATATTTATATGTTTTATTGGGATATTTTATAATATATATGTAGATAAAGTAAGTAAAAAAATATATAATTAGAATAGATTGTTAAATTTTGAAATAAATAAAAAAGGATGATTTGATATGCAAAAAAGAAGAGTATTTTCATTTTCAAATAGAAATTGTCCGGCAGAACCATGCGGTGGATCTGGCGGAGTAAATTATAAATTATTGTTTGCTAACAGAGAATATAGATATATAGATGAGATGTATAATATATTCAAAGATGTTATAATTGACAATGATTCTATGCTTACTGTAGAGTTAGTCGGAATGAGAGGAAAATCATATGAAGAAATAACGCAGAAGAAATATTTAAAACTACATTCATACTATAACTTTTCAAATGATGATGTATATATTTTTCATGATGTGGAAAGCGCTTTAATTTTTATGTCTTTATTTAATGCAAGTAAAACAGTATTGGTATATCATCAGCAAGGAAGCTTATATAGAGAAAATGTGGCTTTTGGTGGAGTGGAAGATGAAAATAAAAAGAAGCACCTAGATAATTTGCTTAAGGAAGCGATATCACGAATTAATTATCTTGGTTTTCCTTCGGTTGGAGCAAAACAGGGCTTAATAGATTCAGAGCCTTCTCTGGAAAATCTTGTAAATAAATCAAATATAAAGATTCTATACAATGGATTTAAGAATTCGGGAAATATTGAACCACTAGGAGAAGAGGCTAAGCAAGTAATAGAAAAAATTAAAAATTTTTCGGAGTTCAAATTTATTACAGTAGCAGTTCTAAATTCAGTAAAGGGAGTAGAAAGGATTCCAAGATTTTTATCAGAAATAAAAAAGAAGTATGGAGAATTTAAGTGGATTATTGTAGGAGATGGTATAAAAAAATCTGAATTGCAAGCTAACATAGACAAATATAATATAGAGGAAAATGTTATATGGATAAAGAATAAAATACCTCATGATGATATTCTAGCTCTATTTAGATATACAGATTTTTATATTCTTACACATAGAATCTCAATTTTTGATTTTGCCACAATCGAAGCAATGAGTTATGGAAACATTCCAATTCTTACGCCTGTTGGAGGAAATAAGGAAGTTATAATTGATAATAATGGAATATTTTTAAATGACTTAACAAATATAGCTGATTTTAGTGAGCTTATTTCGAATGGGTTAATCGAGCAAACTAAATTAAAAAATATTAGAATCGCAGAAAGTATGTTTAATGAAAGAGAATTTTTAAAAAGATATGCTGAATTAGTAAATGAGATATAACAAAGCAATTAATAAATATTTAAATAAATTTAATTTCAAATTGTTAAAATGAATTGAATTAATAAAAAAGTAAGCTACTGATTATTATTTAAGAATTGAGAAATAAGTGGTTTTATTGAGCATAATATTAGTATGAACAAAAACAATATCAATGGATAAAACATTATACCTGAAGGCATTTGGAAAAGATGTTAATTTTATAATTTATTATTAAATTAGGCGAACTTAGTAGAATAGGGGTTAAAATATATTTATTGACGAAATAAAAATCGAAGTGTATGCAAATTTATATATAAGGTATGAAACTGTTATTGCTGATGCAAGATTAAAAAGTGAGAAAAGCCATGCTCGTTTAAATTATGAATAAGTTTGAATTTCTAGCTATCTATCGTGCTTGAGAATAAATTGTATTCCAATAATTAAAAATGAATTTGTAAATATAAAATGAGAATATAAGAAAAAGCTGCATCAATATTAAGTTTAAAAACTCAATTTGATACAGCTACTATTATCTTCTCATCATGTTTGTTGCTTGTTGACGTGATTTTCTTATTTGACTGTGATCTATCGGTATTAAATCTTTTTTAGTTGTGAGATTTAGCAGGTTCATAATTTGAACTTCCTGCGAATTTTCTTTTTTACTTTCCCTATCTCCTGTAACTCCCATAACTATGACTTTATTTCCTTGTTTTACAGGGATAAATTCAGGTTTTTTAAACCATCTATTCTTTTTGTACCAGCACTTAACAACTTTCTTACCAACTTCAGGTTTGATAACCATTTCAACCATTAATCTATTGAAAATAATGTAACTCTTCTCAATAAGTTTTGCAGATAAAACAGTTCCAGATATGCTTGTGAGTCTATCACCGTATTTTTCCATGTAAGCATTTTGAAAGTAGTTACCAAATTTACCGCTTATTTTTTCTTTAAGACCCATAATAATTACTCCTTTACATAAAAATATCGCCAATAACGCTATTATTTTTAAAATACTTTATTATTATACCATATGTTGATTAGAATTAGGTAGTTTTTTAAATATATTCTATATGTAAAAGTAAATTTAGATTATAATAGATAATATGAAATTGTAAGAAATAAGGCATATGAAAATAAATAACAGGCCGGCAAATAGACTTGCTATTTACTTGATTGTGACTATTATGAGGTGGCTACGTAAATGAAAAATCAAATATTACATGTAGATATGGATGCTTTTTTTGCTTCTGTTGAGCAAAGAGACAATCCAGAGCTTAAAGGTAAACCAGTTATCGTTGGTGGTGTAAGTGAAAGAGGGGTTGTATCTACGTGCTCTTATGAAGCGAGGAAGTTTGGAGTACATTCAGCTATGCCAATGTTTATGGCTAGAGAAAAATGTCCAAATGGAATTTTTGTATCAGGGAGATATGGCAGATATTCTAAGGTTTCTCAAGAAATATTTAAGATATTAAATGAAGTAACACCATTAGTGGAACCAGTATCTATTGATGAAGGCTTCTTAGATTTATCAGAAGGAAAGATCAAGGATGGAATGGAAGCTGCAAGATATATAAAAAATAGAGTTTTTAAGGAAATTGGATTAACTATATCTGTTGGAATATCCTATAATAAGTTTTTGGCAAAGCTCGCTTCAGATTGGAATAAACCAAATGGAATTAAGGAAATAAGTAAAGAAATGATTCCAGATATACTTTTTCCTCTTCCAATATCTCAAATTCATGGTCTAGGAAAAGTATCAGCAGCTAAATTAAATAACATGGGTATTTATTATATAAAGGATTTATATAATATGCCTAAAGAATTTTACATCGAATATTTCGGAAAAAATGGAATGGATATATATGATAGAATTAGGGGAATTGATAATAGAAAAGTTGAAATTGTGCGTGAAAGAAAATCTGTTGGAAAAGAAACAACACTAAAATTTGACACGAAAAATAAAGAAGAGCTCATTGAATACATAAAGGAATTTTCTTTTGAGATAGAGGAAATTTTAAATAGAAAAGATATTCTTGGAAAGACTGTAACTTTGAAATATAAGACTAAGAATTTTGAAAATCATACAAGAAGTAAAACTTTAAATAATTATATTGGAAATCAAAAAGAAATTTTTAAAGTTGCAGAAGAATTATTAGAAAGTGAAGAACTAAATGAAGAAGTTAGATTAATAGGAGTCAGCATATCCTCATTTAAAGAGCAAGAAATGGAGCAGATAAGCCTTTTTTAGTGTCAAGTTGATGTATATAAATCTGCATTTACTGCTTGTCATTAACTTGTTTTAGGAGCATGCAGAAATGGATGCATGCTCCAATTTAGAAACTTACAGCGAAAATTTCATAAGGCACATGAAAATAAATAACGAGTCCAAAATTGCAATGGATATTTTTCATCAGGGCAGGAAACAAAATGCCATCATAGCAGGCCTATTAGGACATTTTGTTGACGCAGCATTATGGGAAATATCCTTGCAAGCGGACTTGTTATTTATTTGATAGTGCCTAAGTCCTGTGGAATAAAAATGTATGTTATTTCGGTAAGTTACCACCACATAAGTCTAGGCTAAAGTGCGTATTCAACTATAGCTCTTAAAACACCATGTTCTATATTGCTTGCAGCTATATATTTTCCGTGTTTTTTCATATCTTCAGGAGAATTCTCCATTACAAAGCTATATTCTGCTTGCTCAAGCATTTCTATATCATTATAGTAATCTCCGAAAGCCATAGTTTCCTCTCTAGATATATCGTCAGCTTCCATTAAATTTTTTAACGCAAGCCCTTTATTTACACCGTTATTTGAAATATCAATCCAGATATCTCCAGAACCTACTACATTTAATTTATCGTCAAATTTAGGTTTAAAGATGTTATTCAAATTTTCAAAAGAATTATTTAAATTGCAAATAGTAACTTTAATTATATCATCAGTAACATTTGCTAAGTTATCTACACGTTCTATGTTTGTATAATATTTTTTTATTTCGGCTAAATGTTCTTCAGAACAATCCTCTATGTAAGCACAATTTGCTGCACATAAGACAACAGCATTTCCTTCGATAGCTTTTGCAGAATTAAGTACTTCTGTAACAAGATTTTTATCGATAGCACTTTCATATATTATTTTATTATTATCCACAACTAACGCTCCATTTTCACATATGAAAGATAAATGTCTTCCAACAGGTCCAAAGTTTGTTTGTAATGTGTAATAAGGTCTTCCACTGGCAATAACTAATTTTATATTTTTAGCGTTTAAGCGATTTAGTATTTCAGTAAAGCCTTCTGGTAAATGACCATTTTCATCTAATAATGTTCCATCCATATCTGTTGCAATTAATCTAATCATAAGAACTCCTTTCAATACTTTAATTTTAAAATATATCATTTTTAATAATACCATATATACATAATCAAATCAAAAACTTGATTTCTTATAAACTGTAAACTGATGAAGCTCTTGGTTTAAATTAAAAATAAAATATGGTACTATAAGAAATGGATAGGAATAATTTATAGTGGTAATTGTGTTATATAAAACTATATAAAAAATAAAACGAGGTGATTTGATGAAATATGCATTAGATGTACATACTCACACAATAGCTAGTGGGCATGCTTACTCCACTTTAATGGAAAATGCTAAAGCAGCATCAGAAAAAGGAATTAAGGTACTTGGAACTACAGAACATGGAATTACAATGCCACATTCTCCACATATTTGGTATTTTAATAATTACAAGGTTTTACCTAGAGAAATGTATGGCGTTATTATGCTATATGGTACAGAGGCTAATATAATCGATTATGATGGAAATTTAGATATGGATGATCTTACACTAGGTAAGCTTGACATTGTAATTGGAAGTATACATGATGAGGTCTATAAGGTTGGGAGTATTGAAGAAAATACAAGAGCCTTTATAAATGTTATAAAGAGTGGAAAGGTAGATATAATAGGACATTTAGGAAATCCAGAAGTTCCAGTTGATTTTGAAAAGATAATAAAATGTGCCATTGAAAATCATGTCTTAATTGAAATTAATAATAGTTCATTTACAACATCTAGAATAGGAAGCTTAAGCAAGTGCACCCAGATAGCATCATTATGCAAAAAACATAATGCTGAGCTCATAATAAATAGTGATGCACACTTTTGCACAAAGATAGGAGAATTTGCAGAAGCAGTAAATATGTTAGAATCTATAGAATTCCCAGAAGAACTTATAATAAATAAGGATCCAAATGAATTGTTACTTAGATTAAAGAAAAAAGGAAAGTTAAAAGATCTAGATATAAAATAGATAGTTTAAACTTATTCATAACTTTTAACTTATAACAGGTTAAATACTTTTCTTCATTAACTTATTAAAAAATATCCGTTGCAAGTTTACAGATGGATACCTAGATAATGAAACATGTTGAAAAATGAATCGATAATTATCAAGGAATGTAAATTATCGATTTATTTTTTAATATTTAATTCTAAACTTCTTCTCATTTTCTATTAAATCAATGCTGCTTAGGTCAAGATCTTCAATTCTAGAAAAATTGTTGCCAGATTTTATTGCGGAAATAAATGAAAGAACATTTTTTTCTAAACCTTGTATTTCAATTTCTACAGATCCATCCATAAGGTTCTTACACCAGCCAGTTAAATTTAGCTTATAAGCTGTAAGCTCTGCAAAATAGCGAAAACCAACGCCTTGCACTCGTCCTTTAGCAATTATTAAATATCTAAGCATATGTATTCCTCCAAATATAAATTGAATTTTATTTAGTAAATGCGATTACAGCAATTATGATATA